>JBARVM010000108.1:0-3201 GCA_049646265.1 Paracoccaceae bacterium | reverse complement strand
GGCGAAGTTCTGGTGGGCGTTTCTGCCGAACTCTGAGCGCAGGGCTAACAAGCTGACGCTCCCGCCCGGCAATCGGGGCGCTGGGCGCCCCGTTGCCCGTTGGGCCCGGCGCTGCCCCTGGCGGGTCAGCGTAAAAGATCCGCACACCATACCCCTTTTTTCGCAAGGCGGCTTGCGTTATGGCGGGCGGGCGCTGATCGGGCGGTTCGTTGCGCAGCTGCGCCGGTGCTGCAGCGGCCGGGCCAAAGAAGAGACAGGGGAATAGCACGGGATGGATCATTTTCTCTACCGGGATGGCGCGCTTTATGCCGAAGATGTCGCGATCGCCGAGATTGCCCGCAGCGTCGGCACGCCCTTCTACGTTTACTCGACGGCGACCTTGCAACGGCATTTCCAGCTTTTTCACGAAGCCTTGCAGCCGCTGCCGCACCTTGTCTGCTTTGCGGTGAAATCCAACAGCAATATCGCCGTGCTGAAGACGCTGGCGCAGCTGGGCGCGGGCATGGATGTGGTATCGGCTGGCGAATATCTGCGCGCCAAGGCAGCAGGTGTGGCGGGCGACCGCATCGTCTTTTCCGGCGTCGGCAAGACGGCCGAGGAAATGCGCATCGCGCTGACCGGTGGTATCCGCCAGTTCAATGTCGAAAGCGAACCGGAGTTGCTGGCCCTTTCAGCTGTCGCCGCATCGCTTGGGCTTGAGGCGCCGGTAGCTATCCGGGTGAACCCTGATGTCGATGCCAAGACGCATGAAAAGATCGCGACGGGCAAGAAGGAAAACAAATTCGGCATTCCGATTGCGCGGGCCCGCGCCGTCTATGCAGAGGCCGCCAAACTGCCCGGCATCAAGGTCGTGGGCATAGATGTTCATATAGGCAGCCAGCTGACCGACCTGGCCCCGTTCGAGGAGGCCTACCGCAAGGTCGCCGAACTGACCCATGCGTTGCGTGCGGACGGGCACGAGATCAGCCGGCTTGATCTGGGCGGGGGGCTGGGCATTCCCTATGAACGGTCCAATCAGGCCCCGCCCTTGCCCGTCGAATATGGGGCGGTCATCAAGCGGTGCGTCGGCGATCTGGGCTGCGAGATCGAGATAGAGCCGGGGCGGCTGATTTCCGGCAACGCGGGTCTGCTGGTGTCTGAGGTGATCTACGTCAAGAAGGGGGAGGACCGCGACTTCGTCATCCTTGACGCGGCGATGAATGATCTGGTGCGCCCTTCGATGTATGGCGCCCATCACGATATCATCCCGGTACAGGAGGCAGCGCCCGGCCAACTGCCGCAGCGCTATGATATCGTCGGCCCGGTTTGCGAGACTGGCGACACTTTTGCCAAGGACCGCGCCCTGACGCCGGTCGGGGCGGGCGATCTTGTAGCCTTCCGCTCGGCCGGAGCTTATGGTGCGGTGATGTCGTCGGAATATAACAGCCGCCCGCTGATCCCCGAAGTGCTTGTGCATGGGCAACAATTTGCCGTTATCCGGCCACGCCCGAGCTATGATGAGATGATAAACCGCGATAGACTGCCAGAGTGGCTCTTGGGGTGATCCTGCCCCGGACCGGATAGGGAAGGGCATGAACGGCAAAGACCAGAAGGCTGGAACCCTTGACCGGGCCACGGCAGAAAAGATCCGTCGGCCCCTGCGGCTGACCCGTCTGGGTATGGGCGCCGAACGTATCCTCCGGGCTTTTTGGCCGGCGGCAACGCTCTTGCTCTTCTGCTTTGCCTTTGTCGTGATGGGCGGGCTGCGCACCGCCTCGGTCGAGCTTTTCTGGATCGCGACAGCAGGCAGCCTGACGGCGCTGATCCTTGCGCTGATCCTTGGCTTCCTGCGATTTTCATGGCCGACGCGGGCAGAGGCCGAGGCGCGGCTGGACAATAGCCTGCCGGGCCACCCGCTGACAGTTCTTTCCGACGCGCAGGCGATAGGCAGAGCGGACCCTGCCTCTGTCGCGGTTTGGCGGGCGCATCTGGCCCGTATGGCCAGTCGGGCGGCGGGGGCGCGTGCGGTCATCCCCAATCTGCAATTGGCCGAACATGACCCCTTTGCCTTGCGCTATCTGGCGCTGACGCTGGCGGTTATCGCGCTTTTCGGCGGTTCGCTTGGCCATATTTCCGATCTGCGTTACGGCGCTGCGGCCCCGTCGGCCGCCGAAATGCAGCATGTCAGTTGGGAAGGCTGGGCGGAGCCGCCGATCTATACCGGTAGGCCGGATATCTATCTGAACAAGCAACCCGCTGGCACGCTGACATTGCCCGAAGGCACCCGAATTACCCTGCGCTTTTACGGGCCTGCCGATCAGCTGCGGCTGAGCGAGGATATCAGTGCCAAAGGGACGGAACTGACAACCGACGGTGATACGGCCAACGAATTGCGCACCTACACGCTGACGGTCGACAGGCCGGGCCGCTTGGCGCTGGAAGGGGCCGGATCAGCCACGGGCGTTGATCTCGGTGCGGGCGGGCAGGTCTGGCAGATCATGGTCGAAAAGGACATGCCGCCGACGGTTGCCCTGACCGGCCCTATGGACCGCAAGGCCGACGGCAAGATGCAGCAACCCTTTGCTTCTGCTGACGACTACGGTGTGGTGAAGGGGGAGGCGCAGTTCACCCTTGACCTGCCCGCCGTTGACCGCCGCTTTGGCCTGGCCATTGACCCGGAGCCGCAGGTGCCGTTGATCTACGATCTGCCCCGGCCGGGTCGTGGGGGCAGCAAGGACGTGAAGGCGGTTCTGGCCGAAGATGCCTCGGAACATCCTTTTGCGAACCTGCCGGTGATCATGACACTGAGCGTGACCGATGCGTTGGGCCAGACCGCCAGCACCGCGCCGGAACCGGTCATCCTGCCCGGACGGCGCTTTTTCGACCCGCTGGCGGCCGGTGTTGCCGAGCTCCGCCGTGATCTTATCTGGTCACGGGCGAATGGTCAGCGCAGCTTGCAGCTGTTGCGCGCGCTGACATGGCAGCCAGATGGCTTTATCGACAATCGCCGCGCCTATCTGATGCTCCGCGCGGCGGTGCGGCAGTTGGACGTGGCGATGAATGCCGACACAAGTCCGCGCCCCCTGCCAGCGGATGTGCGGGACGAGGTGGCAAAAGCCCTGTGGCAGGTGGCCATTCTATTGGAGGACGGGGGGCTGGGCGACGCGCTGGCGCGGATGCAACAGGCCGAAGAGCGGCTGTCGCAGGCGATCCGAAACGGCG
>JBARVM010000107.1:0-1653 GCA_049646265.1 Paracoccaceae bacterium | reverse complement strand
GGGCGAGTGGCGTTCGTGTCATGGCCAGATAGTTGATGAAATTGGCGAAATAGCAAAGGATTCTTAGCCCAACCCATGCGACTTTACCAGAAGCCGGACAATCAAGAGGTCAGGGATGCTGAAAATCCTGGGATGGGCGGGCTACGACAGCGGGCTGCAGGCTGCTTTTGATGCTTTCTTCGGCGATACCGGTATCAAAGTCTTCTTCCGGGGCCTCCGCAATCAGGACGAGATGCTTGAGGCGGCCCGGCAAGAGGCGTTCGATCTGGCCTGTCCGACGACGGACAGGCTGACAAGCTGGACGGAAAGCGGGCTGATCACGGCACTGGATGAAGACAGGATCGGCTACAGCCGTATCGCCCCTGCCTTCCACGCTGACGCCCATACGATCATCAACGGAAAGCGGATGGGATCGCCAAATATCTGGGGAGGTGCGGGGATCGGCCATCATGTTGCGGACGCCCCGCTTGTCGCCGGCAGTGCCAGCCTGATGGACCTTTTCGACCCGGCCTACACGGGGCGGCTGGCGATGCGCGAGGATACGGCCTTTGTCGCCGCCGGGCGCGCGCTGGAGGCGGCAGGTAGGCTGCCCTTTCCCTTCGACGACTCATACCGGGCCGAGGAAAGGATGATCGCGAATTACGATGTGATCGGCGCCTTCCTGAATGACCACGCCCATCAGGTGGCGCGGTTTTGGTTCAGCGAGGAAGAGGGCGGCGACGCCTTCCGCTCGGGCGATTGCGTGATCGGCTATAGCTGGGATTCGACCCTTGCCCAGCTTTGGCAGGAAGAACTGCCCTATCGTTTCGTGGCGCCGGCGGAGGGTGCCAATTGCTATCTGCAGAATTTCGTCCTTGCCGCACGGGCCAATCCGGGACCGGCGGAAGAGTGGATGGCCTGGGTCAACAGTCCCGAGGGCGGCGCGCTTTATGCAACCGCACTTGGCGTGAACCCCTGCGCAATCGGAGCTGCCGAGCTGATGCCAGAAGCCTTGCGGGATTTTTCCCGCGACGCCTATCCACCCGAAGCTCTGGCCAATCTCTGGTGGCAACCGGAACAGCCTGTCTGGTTCGTCCGCAACCGGGGTGAATATGCGCGCCGGTACCGGGCGGCGGCCGGGAAATGAGAAGCCCGCCGTTCACCCCATTCTCTGTCGGCGCCATGACCGTCACGCCCGTCCTTTTGGGCGAGATCAGCGACAGGTTACGCGACTGGTTCCCCGAAGGGGCGCAGCGAGTGCCGGACGGGACGACCACCTTGCCCATCATCTGCCTGCATATCGCGGGGCCCGGCTGCTCTGTCATCGTGGATGTCTGCGACCCGGCCTGTTACGCGCCCGAACAGGGGCCGCTTGCGCAGGATGCGGCCTCCGCCTTCGTCGAGGTGGGCGTCGCGCCCACGGATGTCACACATGTCATCCTGACCCATGGCCATCACGACCATTATTGCGGGCTCTGGGACCAAAAAGCCGATCGACCGGTCTTTCCCAATGCCCGCCATGTTCTGTCAGGTCGCGACTGGCAGGGGCAAAGCCTGACCAAGTCCGCCATGGCAGCCGACGGTACCGCCGCCGACCCGACCCCGCTGCAGCGTCTTCATGCCCTTGGGCGTCTTGAACTCGCCGCGCCGGAACCGCCACTTCCACCCGCCATC
>JBARVM010000106.1:0-2924 GCA_049646265.1 Paracoccaceae bacterium | reverse complement strand
CCTTTACCCCGGTGTCCCAAGTCCGCTTGTGACGGAAAAATCCGCAATATCGTTGCATGCCGTCGCTGGTTCTGGATAACTGAGGCAACTCCCACCATGTGCAACCTCGTCGCATGAGCCTCGAAGGGACCGGATAAGGCGCCAGCAATGCTGATTGAAACCAAGCTGCGAGTACCCGCTGCCGGGGCCGGTGTTGTCATGCGGCCAGAATTAATCCGACAGATCGACGTCATCAGGGAAAGAAAGCTCGCCATCGTCGCGGCCCCGACAGGGTTTGGAAAATCCACTTTGCTGACCCAATGGGCGGGCTCACAGATTGCTGAAGGCGCCGCTGTAGGGTGGCTTTCGGCGGACAGTCAAGACAATGAAATCGGGCGGTTTTTACTCTATCTGGTGGCTGCGCTGCACCGGGCCGATCCAGCACTTGGGGCCGATCTGCCGGGATTGATCGGGTCTAGCCCGACGCTGCCCATTGATACCGTCCTCTTGACGCTGGTCAACGAACTCAACAGCGCCAGGACCGAGACCTTTCTGGTTATTGACGACTTTCATCATTTGACGGCACCAGAGATCACCCGCTTCTTGGAAGGTCTTCTTGCCTATGCGCCGGAACGCTTCCACCTCGTGCTGGGTAGCCGTGCGCATGTCGGCCTGCAACTGGCTGGTCTGCGGGCACGGGGGCAGCTGGTAATGCTCGACGAAACGCAACTGCGGTTTTCGTTGGAGCAGACCGAAAGTTACATGAACGACCGCCAGACGCTGGCGCTTTCGAAGTCCGATATCCTGACCTTGCATCATCGCACCGAGGGCTGGGTCGCAGGATTGCACCTTGCGTCCTTGTCACTGCGGGATGCCGCGGACAAAGCGGGATTTCTGAATAGGTTTTCCGGTGCGTCGGGCGATATTGCCGACTTTTTGGTGCAAGAGGTCCTGTCGCGACTGCCTGCTGATCTCCTGGATTTCCTGTATTGTACGGCCATACTGGAACGGTTTTCGGCGCCACTGGCTGACGCCGTATCCGGGTCGCGCAATGCGGCCGAACGTATTCGTCAAATCGAGTTGGCAAACCTTTTCCTGATCCCCTTGGATCAGGACAGGGTCTGGTTTCGCTATCACGCCCTTTTTGCAGATCTTTTGCGTGGCCTGCTGCAGCGGGAAAATCCCGAACGCCTCAGCCGGTTGCACCTTCGCGCTGCCCAATGGCTTTCGGGGGCAGGGCTTACTGCGGATGCGGTGCAGCATGCCCTCGCCGCCGGGGACGGCGACATGGCTGCCGGTCTGGTGGAGACCTGTTGCATGCCCTTGATCCGCGACAGCAATCTCACCCAGGTCCGTGACTGGCTGCGAAGGCTTCCGGACGAAATCATCGCCGGACGTCCAAGACTGCAACTGGCACAGGTCTGGATCGATTTTCACTCAAGCCAGCCTCATGCCGGGGCGCGCATTCTGCGAAAGGTGCGCGATGAACTGAACCGGCGCGCCGAGGTAGGGAGTTTGACGGCGCGCGAAACCAAGGAATTTGCAGCGGACCTTCTGGTCCTCACCGCTGGTATCGCCAGTGCAGCCGATCATTCCCGGATCGGGGCCAAGATCGCCGAACGGGCCTTGCGTGAGGTGCCGGCAAATCTTGGGTTTCTGCGCGGCGTCTCTGGCAACGTTCTGGGTTTTTGCCACTATTCCCTGGGGCAACTGGAACCGGGCCGCCTTGCGTGTCTGCGGGCGCGCGAAGATCACCTTGCCGGGCAATCGACATTTGGCGTGCTCTATTCAGATCTGATTCTTGGATTGATCGACAAGGCTGCCGGCGACCTGGATTCCGCTCTGGCGCATCTTTCCAGGGCAACAGAACTGGCACGGGCCACCAGTGGCACCGGGTCTTATAGCGCTGCCATGGTCGGGATCTTCGAAGCGGAAATCCTTTATGAACGCGATGACTTGGTCGCGGCAGAGCAGCTGCTGGTCCAGCACCGACCGTTGATCGAGGAATGTGGCCTGGTCGTGCATGATATGAGTTGCAAGCTTCTGGCAGCCCGCCTTGCCGCCGCGCGCGGGGGCTACGATCAGGCGCTTGCTGCACTTGAGTCGGCTGAAAAGCAAGGCCAGCGCAATCACTACCGGCGCCTGTTTGCTGGTGCCTTGCACGAAAGAATCAAGCTTTTGCTAACACGCAACGAGGTTCGGTATGCACGCATGATCCTGACCTCACGTGACATTTCCGAATCCTCTCTGGCGGCCGACAGGTTCACAGGCCCTGCAAGCGAGTTGGAACGTTTGGCCATGGCGCGTGTTCTGATCGCGGAAGACCGCCCCGATTCAGCCCTTCCCTTGCTTGGGGCCCTCGCCCTGCGCCAGAAGGAGGATGGTCGGCTTAGGCGCTATGCTCAGGTGCGAACAGTCGCAGCAATTGCGGCGTTTCGCGCCGGCAATCAACAGTCCTGCCTGGACGCGATATCAGAGGCGGTTGCACTGTCGATGAAAGGCGGCGCGGTGCTGACGCTCGCCGATGAAAGTGAAGCCCTGCGGGAGGTTCTTTCGTTTGCGCGCACGCGCCTGCCTGCGTGGCGCGACCTGACCACGCCTGTCGGCCAGTTCATCGCTCATCTGATGCAGCGCAAGGACGGCTCCGGCTTGCCAATGGCAGACAAGGTCACGCCGCCGCCCTTCCCGGAGCTTAGCCCGCGAGAGGTCGATATTGCCCGGTTGCTGGGGGACGGTCTGGCCAATCGCGAGATCAGTGAAAGCCTTGCGATCGCCCCGGATACGGTGAAGTGGCATTTGAAGAACATTTTCGGAAAGCTCGGGGCTGACAATCGCACGCAGGCAGTGTTGCGGCTGCAGGAAATAGGCGGACCCTCACCCACCCGAACGGGTGGGGCATAAATTTGCATCGCTTACCCGAATGGGGCGGGACGACTGCGCAGCAA
>JBARVM010000105.1:0-6067 GCA_049646265.1 Paracoccaceae bacterium | reverse complement strand
GCTTGAAGGTGGGGTTGACTGCGTTCTGATCAGCCATATGCGCGGCCAGACCTCTGACATGGATGCGATCATGGCGCTTTGTGACGCCCGCGCCATACCGGTGGTGGAGGATGCGGCCCATTCCCTTGGCACGCTCTGGCATGGGCGCAACATCGGCACGATCGGCAAGATCGGCTGCTTTTCCTTTCAGTCCTATAAGCTCGTCAATGCGGGCGAAGGCGGGATCATGATCACCGACGATGCCGATCTGGCGGCGCGGGCGGTGATCATGTCTGGCGCATACGAGCATAACTGGAAAAAACATGCAGGCCTGCAAGCCAGTTTCGAGCGCTGGCAGAACCGCCTGCCGCTTTACAACATGCGCATGCAGAACCTTTCGGCGGCGGTGATCCGCCCGCAATTGCCGCTGGTCGCCACGCGCGCCAGCCAAGGCAGGGCCAATCACGATTATGTCGCCGCCCGGCTTAACCAGAGCCCGCATATCAACGTTCCCGCGCCGCTGCCGCCCGAACAGCGCGCGCCGGACAGTCTGCAATTCAACCTGCTGGGCCGGTGGCGCGATGATCAGGCCCGTGCCTTACAGGCAGAGGCGAAGGCACAAGGGTTAGAGGTGCAGGTCTTCGGCCTGTCACAGGATAATGCCCGCGCCTTCTGGAACTGGGAATTTCTTGGCCCCGCGCCGGACCTGCCCAAAACCCGCGCCATGCTGATGCGCGCCTGCGATGTGCGCCTGCCCGCCCGGCTGAACCGGGCAGAGCTGGATGTGATTGCCGACGGGCTTCTGGCCGCTGTTGACCGGGCTCAGGAACTGGCGCTGGGCGCGGCCTGAACCCCTCGGCGCGGGCGCACCGGTCAGAGGTTTGACAGTCGCGCCTGCAATTCGGCCAGCTGTTTCTTGATCGCCTCCAGATCGCCGTCCTTGGCCTTTGACTTGGCCACGCCCGGCGCCTCCTTGGCACCTGCCTCTTCCTCCGCGCCTGGCGCGGTGGTGGCAAATCCGCCCAGCATGGTTTTCAAAAAGGCCTGTTGCTGGCGCTGTAATTCCTCGAAACCGGGTAGTTGCGCCATCGGGTTCGGCAGGTGGCTCAACTGATCGACAATCTTCGTCTGCCCCTCGCGCAGCATCTCGAAAGAGGCGGCCAGAAACTGCGGCACCACGCTTTGCGCGCTTGTGGCGTAAGAGCGGACAAGATCAGTCAGCACATCGACCGGCAGCACGTTTTCGCCGCGGCTTTCATGTTCGGCAATGATCTGCAACAGATACTGCCGCGTCAGGTCGTCGCCGGATTTCAGATCGACAACCTGCACCTCGCGGCCATCGCGGATAAAGGCGGCAATATCTTCCAACGTCACATAGTCGCTTGTCTCAGTGTTATAAAGCCGCCGACTTGCATAGCGCTTGATCAGCAAAGGCTTTTTACCGTCAGACATCGCCACCTCCTGTGGTTTCTTTTGCGTTGCAGCAAGACTAAGCCGCGCCTGCAAAAACACAACAAGGAAACGGCGGCCCCCTGCCCTGCAGGGAACCGCCGTATCTGTTCAGGTGATCTGCGTCAGATCAGTAGATCAGGCAGCCGTGGCTTTCTTGGCAGCCGCGGTCATGTCGACAGTGGCTTTCTGGACGGCAGCGGTGGTTTCTTCGGTCGCGGTCTTGCCAGCAGCCATCATCAGTTCGACGGTGTCCATCTGGGCTTTCTTGGCGATCTCGGCGAAAGCCGAAAGATTTTCAGCCGCAACTTCGGCAGCCTGGGTGGCGAAGTCACCGAAAGCTTTGGAATAGTCGGTCGGCTCTTGCTTGGCTTTGGCCAGAACGCTGACCTTGGTCAGGGTTTCCTTGGTCCATTTGGAAGAGATTTCGCTAGATTTTTCAGCGGCTTCCAAAGCAACCTTTGCCATTTTCTCGCCAAAAGCGGCAGAGGTCTTGAACGCTTCCTGGGCAGCGGTGGTGTCAACCGGGAAGTTCTTCATCATGTCCTGCATGACTTTGGTGTAATCGGTGGTCTTGGTCATTTTCAGCTCCTACAGCGCGGTGTTCTTTGCAACTGCAGCGGATATACATGCTGCAACGCGGCATTTCAAGAGGGAAATGCTGCGGTGCGGCAAATTTTTCCTAAACTTTGGGAACCTCGGCAACATATTGCCCAGGTGCCGCGCACAGAACCGGGAAATCGGCGCTGCCAGGGGCGCGCGCCGGGCAGTGCCCGCCCGACCTTTCCGCAAGCCACTCCACCCATCTCGGCCACCAGCTACCTTGGGTGAATTCGGCCAACTCCTTCCAACTGTCCGAATCGGCCATCGGCTCGTCACTGACATAATGGCCATATTTGGTGCGCGGCGGCGCATTGACGATACCCGCCACATGGCCCGATTGCGCCAGAACAAAGGTCTTGTCCTTGGACCCCATCTTGGACACCCCGATGAAGGAGGATTTCCAAGGCGCGATATGATCGGCCTCGCAGGCGACCGCGAACAAGGGCACCTTGACGTCTTTCAGCGAAAGCTTCTCGCCCTCCATCTTGAAATTGCCGCGCGACAGCCGGTTGGCCTGATAAAGGTTGCGCAGATATTCCACCGCCATCCGGCCGGGCAGATTGGTGCCATCACCATTCCAGTACAACAGGTCAAAGGCCGGCGGTCTTTCACCCAGCATGTAATTGCGGATCGCCGGCCGGTAGATTAGGTCATTGGCGCGCAGATACGAGAAGGTCCGCGCCATGAAATAGCTTTCCATGACCCCGTCCTCGGCCACCTGCTGCTCGATCCCGTCGACGAAATCATCATCCAGATAGACGCTGATCTCCCCCGGATCGGTGAAATCGGTCAGGGTGGTAAAGAAGGTGGCGCTGTTGACCGACTTGTCAGAGGTCTTGCGCATATGGGCAAGGCTCAGCGCCAATGTGGTGCCCGCGATACAATAACCGACCGCATTGACCTTTTTCTGCCCCGTCACCTTCTTTGCGACAGTAATGGCCTTTTGAAATCCTTCCTGAATGTAATTATCCATGCCGACATCGGCATAGGAAGGATCGGGGTTCTTCCAGCTGACGACAAACAGGGTAAAACCCTGATCGACCACCCATTTGATCAGCGAATTTTCGGGGCGAAGGTCGAGAATGTAGAATTTGTTGATCCATGGCGGAAAGATCACCAGCGGAATTTCATGCACCTGTTCCGTCGTGGGCTTGTACTGGATCAGTTCAAACAGCCTGTTGCGATAGATGACCGACCCTTCGGTGGTGGCCAGATTTTCGCCTACCTTGAAGGCTTCCTTGTCGGTCAGGGTAACCTGCAGATTGCCATTGCCCGCCTCTATGTCCGCCACCAGATTTTCCAGCCCGCGGATCAGGCTTTCGCCCTCCGTCTCGACCGCCTTTTCCAGCGCGTCCGGATTGGTGGCCAGAAAATTTGTCGGCGCCATGATGTCGATCATCTGGCGGGTGAAATATTCGATGCGCTGCTGCTCATGCGGGCTCAGCCCGTCCAACCCCCGCACGCTTTCCTCCAGCATGGTGACATTCTGCAGATACTGCTGCTTGACCATGTTGAAATAGGGATGGGTCCGCCACAGGGGGTTGGCAAAGCGCTTGTCCTGTGGTCCGGGGTCAGGCGGCGCCACGAAAGTGCCAGAGGCCAGCGCCTCCTGCGCGGCGGTAAAACTTTCAACCGCCTTGCCCCAATAGCGCGCCTGCTGTTCGATCAACTTTGCCGGATTGGACAGCAGATCGTTGAACATGGCCCCCGCCGCCTTTGAAATCAGCTCCGGCCCCGGCCCCTCCAGCGCGGGGTTCGGCGTACGCTTCTTTGCAGCTGCAGCAATCAATCGTTGCGACAATGCTTCGATTCTCGCCAAATTTGTCGACAGATTTGTCGTCAGATCATGAGTTTCTGCACCGGGTTCGTTAAGTTTTGTTGTCATCTCAACAATTCCCCCTCATAGTCTGTTGCACTGCAGCATTCCCGGCAGCAGAAAACGGCGACCCTGAACGCCCACTGCGCAGAGGTGACCTATGAAAGGCATGATAGCCTACGACTGGATGGAAAGCATCCGCAATACGAACGAATGGATCGGTGCCTCGGCGCGCGCAGTGGCCTCTTACCCGGTCTGGGGCCTGACACCGCACCCGATGTTCAAGGTCATGTCGTCCTGGGGTCAGATCACCGAACGCAGTTTTGCCCGCATGGCAATCAAGCCCGACTGGGGTATCCAGACAGTCGTGGGCGAGGATGGGCGCGAAAGGCTCGTGACCATCGAAACCACCATGGCGAAAGACTTCGGCAATCTCATCCATTTCAAGGTCGCGGGCCGCAAGCCCCCGGCACGCCGGGTCATGCTGGTGGCCCCCATGTCCGGCCATTATGCGACGCTGCTGCGCGCAACCGTCACCTCGCTTTTGCCCGACTGCGACGTCTATGTGACCGACTGGATCAATGCGCGCGACATCCCCGTCAGCGCCGGCAAGTTCGATGTGGAGGATTATACGCTCTACCTCGTCGATTTCATGCGCCACCTCGGCCCCGACACCCATGTGGTCGCTGTCTGCCAACCGGCCCCCCTGACCCTCGCCGCCGTCGCCTATCTGGCCGAGGAAGACCCAAACGCCCAGCCACGCAGCCTGACGCTGATCGGTGGCCCCATCGACCCGGACGCCGCTCCGACAGAGGTGACGGATTTCGGCCGCAGGCTGACCATGGGCCAGCTGGAACATATCGCCATCCAACAGGTGGGCTTCAAATTCGCCGGTGCCGGCCGCGCTGTCTATCCTGGTCTTTTGCAACTCGCTTCCTTCATCTCGATGAATGTCGGCACCCATGCCCGCGCCTTTCAGGACGAAATTCTGCGCGCGGCCCAGGACGATGCCAGTGAACATGACAAACACAATCGTTTTTATGACGAATATCTTGCCGTAATGGACATGACGGCGGAATTCTATCTATCCACGGTTGAGCGGATCTTCAAGAACCGCGAAGTGGCCACCAACAGCTTCACTATCCGCGGCAAGCGGGTGGATATCGGCAAGATCACCGACGTGGCCGTGAAAGTGGTGGAGGGGGAGGCAGACGATATCTCCGCCCCCGGCCAGTGCCTCGCCGCACTCGGCCTCCTGACCGGCCTGCCCGACAGCAAGAAGGCAAGCCACCTCGAACCTGGTGCCGGCCATTACGGGATCTTTGCCGGCAAAAGCTGGCGTAACAATATCCGCCCGCTGGTCCTGGCCTTCCTCGACGCCAACAGCAGCACCGAACGGCGCCGGAAACCGCCCGCAATGCGCGTCATCTGACAGCGCTACGCTATCTGGACGCATTAAGCGGGGCGATCTCGTCAATCGTCCGCGCAATCAGCTCCAGACAGGCCGGGCTGGAAAACCGATGATCAACCCCCTTGACCAGGGTCAGCGCCATATCCGGCCCCGTGGCATGGTCCAAAAGCCGCAAGGCCAAGGGGACCGGCACCTCCGCATCACCCGTACCTTGCAACATCCGCACCGGAAAAGGCAGATCAAGCGGGCTGCGCAACACCAGATGCCGCCGCCCATCCTCGATCAGCCGCCGGGTAATCGGATAGGGCTTGTCGTCATAATCCGACGGCACCTCCAGAAACCCGCGCTCCATGATCTCGCGCCGCTCCGCCTCCGAAAACCGGCCCCACATGCCATCCTCGGTAAAATCCGGCGCCGCCGCAATGGTCACCAGCCCAGCCAGACGCTCCGGCACCGCCCGCGCCAGCAAAAGCGCGATCCAGCCCCCCATCGACGATCCGACCAATATCTGCGGCCCCTCGGTCAAAGCCTGCAGAACCGCCAGCGCATCCTCATACCAGTCACCCAGGGCCCCTTCGGCAAAACTGCCCGACGACTGGCCATGCCCGGAATAGTCGAACCGCACAAAGGCCCGCCCCCCGGCCCGCGCCCACGCCTCCAGCGCTACAGCCTTGCCGCCCTCCTTGTCCGACAAAAAGCCGCCCAGAAACACAACGCCGGGGCCCTCCCCCTCCAGCCGGTCATAGGCAATCCGCCGCCCCTCGGGGCTCTCCATGTAACGCGCCATCCCAGCACCTCCATCCTTCTTC
>JBARVM010000104.1:0-5879 GCA_049646265.1 Paracoccaceae bacterium | reverse complement strand
CTCTACCCTTGCCCCGGCGCTGCCAAGGGGCGCGCTGGCACTGGCCTGCAGGCGGTTGAGGATCAGATTGCCGCGATCATCCACGCGCGCCTGCCAGTCCGGCTCGACAATCGTCGTGCCGGTCGCCTCAAAGATGACGGCGGGGCCCTGGATATGGTGGCCCGACGGCAGGCTGTCACGGTCAAGAACCGGCGCATCGTGCCAGCTCCCGCCCGACCAAAAGCGGCTTTCGGCCTTTGCCGCCGCGCGGGCCTGCGGTTGCGGGCGTTCGGCTGGCAGGGTGGCGGCCTGACCCACTGCCTCGATCGACAGCATTTCGTAAAAAATCTGCCGTTCAGGCGCGATAAAGCCGAAACGGGCCTGATGCGCCGCCTCGAACGCAGCGCGCATTGCGGCGGGTGTCGCAAGGGTTACGGCCAGGGTCTGGTGCGAGCCGTCATAGCGCAGATGCGCCTGAAGCTCGGTGGTGATATGGGCCGGATCAATGCCCTGATCGGCAACCTCGGCGCATGCTTCGGCGATGATCGGGGCCAGCACGGGACCGGCGTCGGCATCAAGGGGCGCGTCGAATTGACATTCCTTGAGGGCGCGGATCTCTGCCAGACCCATGCCATAGGCAGACAGAACCCCGGCGAAAGGATGCAGGAAGACCTGGGTTATGCCCAGCGCCTCTGCCACCAGACAGGCATGTTGACCGCCCGCGCCGCCGAAACATTGCAAGGTATAATCGGCCACATCGTGACCCCGTTCCACCGATATCTTCTTGATGGCATTCGCCATATTGGCGACGGCGATGCGCAGGAAATCCTCGGCCAGATCCTCTGGCCACGGGCAGGGGGTAGCAGTTGCTGTGGCAACCTCCTCGCACAGAGCCGCGAAAAGCTGCCGCACCCGGTCAAGATCCAGCGGCTGGCGGCCATCGGGGCCGAAAATCGCCGGGAAATGCGCTGGGTTAAGCTTGCCCAGCAGCACGTTGCAATCGGTCACCGTCAGGGGGCCGCCGCGCCGGTAGGCGGCTGGGCCGGGGTCAGCACCGGCGCTTTCGGGGCCGACCTGCAAGCGGCCATCGCGGAAGGAGAGGATAGAGCCGCCCCCGGCCGCAACCGTGTGAATATCCATCATCGGCGCGCGCATCCGCACCCCGGCCACTTCGGTGTCGAAACTCCTCTCAAACCCGCCCGCATAATGGCTGACATCGGTGGAGGTGCCGCCCATGTCGAAACCGATCAGACGCTCAAAGCCTGCCGCCTCGGCGGTGCGGACCATGCCGACGATACCGCCCGCCGGGCCCGACAGGATCGCGTCGCGGCCCTGAAAGCGCGCCGCGTCGGTCAGACCGCCGCTGGATTGCATGAACAAGAGCCTTTCGGCACCCGCACCAAGATCAAGGGCCCCCGCCACAAGATCGACATAGCGCCGCAGGATCGGCGACAGATAGGCATCCACCACCGCCGTATCGCCGCGCCCAACCAGCTTGATCAGGCGGCTGACCTGATGGCTGGGCGAGATCTGGGTAAAGCCTATCTCTTGCGCGAGGGCAGCGACGCGGACCTCGTGCGCGGGGTTGAGCCAGCTGTGCATGAAGGCGATGGCAACGCCGCGCACGCCCTGATCATAGGCCGCCTGCAACGCCGCCTTTGCTGCTGCCTCGTCCAGGGCCGTGACAACCGCGCCCGATGCGTCCAGCCGTTCCGGTACCTCGGCCACACTTTGGTAGAGCAGTTCGGGCCTGCGGATATGGAGATCAAAAAGCCGTGGCCGGGTCTGGTAGCCGATCTGCAGAAGATCGCCGAAACCTTCGGTGATCAGCAAAAGAACCGGCGCGCCCTTGCGTTCCAAGAGGGCGTTGGTGGCGACGGTGGTGCCCATCTTGACCGCACCTATGGCGCCTTTCGGTATCGGTTGCCCGGTGGTCAGGCCCAAAAGCTGGCGGATACCGGCCACCGCCGCATCGGCATAGCGTTCGGGATTTTCCGACAGGAGCTTTTGCGTCACCAGCCGCCCGTCCGGCGCCCGGCCGACGATGTCGGTAAAGGTGCCGCCCCGGTCGATCCAGAATTCCCACTTTGCTGGCCTTTGCACCGTCATAGCGTTTCTGTCAGATCAATGTCGCTGGGCAGATGCGCCAGAAATTCGGTACCGCTTTCGTCCGACCGTGTCAGTTCCAACCTGCCGCCATGGCCGCGCATCAGTTCTGCGGCAATCGCCAACCCAAGGCCGGAGCCGCCCTTGCGGGTTCCGGCATGGAACGGCTCAAACAGATGGGCGCGGGTCTGTTCGGGCAGGCCCGGCCCGGTATCGCCGACCTTGATCCACCAGCCGCCCTCCTCATCCCCTGCACTGACTTCTATCGTGCCGGGGGCGCCGGTCGCCTCTATCGCCTGGCGGGCATTGCGGATCAGGTTCGACAGAACCCGGTAAAGCTGTTCGCGGTCGGCGCGGATGGTCAGGGGGCGAGGAATATCCAGAAGAAATTCGACCTTGCCGTCGCCTGCCAAACGCTCTGCCTCGACGATCTCTTCAGCAAGACCGCTCAACATGAATCGGGTCAGCGTCGGGGGTGGCTCTTCCGCCTTGCCGAAGGTCAGGGTCGATTCACACAAAGACACCGCCCGGTGGATAGAGGCGACCAGCTTTGGCGCGGCCCGTGCCACGGCAGGATCGTTCGATGTTTCGATCCGGTCCACCAGCAGTTGCGCGGTGGTCAGGATATTGCGCAGATCATGGCTGATGCGGGCGACGGCGCCACCCAGTTGCGCCAGCCTTTCGCGCTGCTTCAGCGTGCCGGTCATCTGCTTTTGCAGATGCTGCAGCGCCTCTTCAGCCTCGCGCAGCTCTATCACGCCCGAACGGGGCACAATGATGCGGCGCACGTCCTCTGGCGCCTGTGCATAGGCGGCCATATGATCCACCACCCGACGGATCGGCGCGAGGAAGGTCCGGCCCAGCGCAAAGAACAAAAGCCCCGCCGTCAGAACAGAGATCACCGCAGACAGGCCAAGAATACGCAGACCATATTCAATCATCGCGGCGCGCAGTGGCCCGGTGCCCATCGTCACCTCGATCAGCAGGCCCGCCTGTTTCACCGGATCGCCGATCACCCGCACAACCTGATCCTCGTTGGACCAAAGGCAAAGCATCGCGTCGCGGATCAGCGCCCAGGCCGAGGCATCGCGCAGATCAAAGCTTGCCATGATCTCGCCGGGGATCGGCGAGGAAAGCACCAACTGCCGCACCTCGTCGCGGCGCAGGACAACGTTATAGACCTCGGCATTGGCCAAAAGCTCCTGCTCCAGCTTTTCATCGATCATGTCGCCCGCGGCCAGCAGCGCCAGCGAGGCGATTTGCGCACGCTCCAGCCGCGACAGGATATAATCCTCGCGAAACCGCGCCACCGAAGGCACAAAGATCATCACCTCTGCGAGCATGACGAAAAGCATCGTCAGAAGAAGCATGCGCCCGGTGAGCGTCTTGAGAAACATGAAGGGCCTTTATCCAAGGGCGTATTCAGCAGATCCACGCCCGGCCGGTCAGGCCTGCGGGGATCGCGTCAGAATAGGCATGGCAAGCGGCGGCTGCAAAGGGCCATTGCACAAAGCGTGCGAATTTCCTGTCGGCTCGGTTGACTTGGCGGCGGGCTGCGTCTATGGACCGGTCTTCGAATGACATCGGCCTTCGAATCTGCCTTTTGGCGATTTGGGCCTGCTGAACCGGAGTACACGCGATGAAGCGCACCTTTCAACCTTCGAACCTGGTTCGTGCACGCCGCCACGGCTTTCGCGCACGTATGGCCACCAAGGGCGGCCGCAATGTGCTGAACGCCCGTCGCGCGCGCGGCCGCAAGGTTCTGTCGGCCTGATAGGGCCCGACATTCAAACGGCATGACACCGCCGGAGGCACCCGTGCAAGGCCAGGACGGCCAGGGCGCGGCGACGCCGCCGGCGGTTTTCGTTCGTCTGAAGGTGCTGGAAAAGCGCGCTGACTTTTTAAGGGCCGCGCAGGCCAAACGGCGCGGCGCGCCCGGTTTCCTGCTACAGGCCCGCGAACGCCGTGCGGGCGAGCCTGATCCCGGCCTTATCCGCATCGGCTTTACCTGTTCCAAAAAGGTCGGCAATGCGGTGGCACGCAACCGTGCAAAGCGCCGCCTGCGCGAGATTGCACGACTGATCCTGACGGTCGAGGGCCGCCCCGGCTGGGATTATGTGCTGGTCGGCCGCCCCGATGTGACAGCCACCCGCGATTTTGCCGAAATGCAAGAAGATCTGCGTCGCGCGCTGACCCATATTCACGCAACCCCCTGAGTTCGACTGGCACTGCCACCCTGAATGCGTGTAATCCTGCACAAGGCACCATGGAGTGTCAGCCGCGGGTTTGATAGGTGCTAGGTGCGAAGGAACAGGGGTTTTCGGATGGTTCTGGCATATAAATGGTTTGGCAATCGCCCTGATCATTCGGGGCTTTTCCACCTTCTCCCTCTTTATGTCAGCAGATTGCGCGAAGTTCCGGCGGGCAGTGACAGACTTGAAAATTCCGGCATGACCGACGCCGAAACCAGATATCGGGTACTGACCGGCGCCACGGAGATGCAACATGTGTTGTTCGACGCCGTGACGGACCAGCCCGAGGGCCGCTGGTCACTGTCGCCCCAGGTCGCCGGGAACTGAAGCGGCATGAGTCCCCTTGCCCATATCATTGCCCTGCCCGTCCGGGCCTACCGGTTGCTGTTCAGCCCTTGGGTCGGTCACAATTGCCGCTATCAGCCGACCTGCTCGGCCTATGCGCTGGAGGCTCTGGCGCAACATGGCGGGTTGAAAGGCGGCTGGCTCGCCGCACGGCGCATTCTGCGCTGTCACCCCTGGGGAGGCTCCGGGCACGATCCGGTGCCAGGCGTTCACAGCACCTCCTCGAACAGGAAAGAAAACCATGACCAACTGGACAAGTGACGCAATCAACCGGATCGAGGCGGACTTTCAGCGTTCTGCCGATACGCATCTCTTTCGGTTGGAGATACCGGGGATCAGCGGTGTCGATATCTACCTCAAGGATGAAAGCACCCATCCGACCGGCAGCCTGAAACACCGGCTGGCGCGGTCGCTTTTTCTTTATGCGCTGTGCAATGGCAAATTGCGCGAGGGCCGCCCGGTGATCGAGGCGTCGTCAGGCAGCACCGCCGTGTCAGAGGCCTATTTCGCCCGTATGCTCGGCCTGCCCTTCGTGGCGGTGATGCCGAAAACGACCGCGCGCAGCAAGATCGATCTTATAGAACTTTACGGCGGCAAATGTCATTTCGTCGAGAGTGCGCCAGAGATGCATGATGCAGCAGTGGCACTGGCCGAGGCGCAGGGCGGGCATTTCATGGATCAGTTCATGTATGCCGAACGCGCCACCGACTGGCGCGGCAACAACAATATCGCCGAAAGCATCTTTACCCAGATGGCGCGCGAACCCCATCCCGTCCCCGCCGCCATCGTGATGAGCGCCGGGACGGGCGGTACTTCGGCAACGCTTGGCCGCTATGTGCGTTACCGGGGCTATGACACAGAGCTGGTGGTGGTCGACCCGGAAAACTCGGTCTTTTATGAAAGTTTCCAGACGCGCGACATGAACCTTCGCCGCGCCTGCTCCAGCCGGATCGAGGGGATTGGCCGTCCGCGCGTCGAACCTTCCTTTCAGCATGATGTCATCGACCGGATGATCCAGGTGCCGGATGCGGCCAGCGTCGCCACGATCTTGTGGCTGGAGCAGCTTATCGGTCGCAAGGCTGGCGCCTCGACCGGAACCAACCTTTGGGGCGCGCTTCTGATTGCGCAAGAGATGATGGCGGCTGGGCGGCGCGGGTCGATTGTCACGCTCATGTGTGACAGCGGCCAGCGCTATCT
>JBARVM010000103.1:0-2022 GCA_049646265.1 Paracoccaceae bacterium | reverse complement strand
GTTTCTCGGCCGCAGCCAGCCAAAGCGCTTCGGCACGGTCCAGCCCTTCCATCACTTCGGCATATTTCTTTTGCCAAGGAACCGCCTCTTCCGCGCGTTCATAAAGCGCGGGGTTGGCTAGTTTCTTAGCCAGCTTGTCGCGCATGTCGTTCAGCTTTTCCAGCCTTTCTTCGCACTTGCGCACCTCTGACCTGAGGGCAAGAACCGCTTCGCGGGAGGGGCGGGCGGCATTCGCCTTGGGCTTTTCGGCGTTTTTGGGTTTTGCCGGCTCGTCGCCGGCCAGAAGTTCACGGCGGTAGGCGTCAAGATCATGGGGGTAGGGCGCCACAGCGCCACCCTTGACGAGCCAGAGCCGATCGGCAACGAGGCCGAGGAGATGCATGTCGTGGGAGACGAGGATCACCGCGCCAGAATATTCGGTCAGCGCCGTGACCAGCGCCTCTCGGCTCTCGATATCAAGGTGGTTGGTCGGCTCGTCGAGGATCAGAAGATGCGGCGCGTCGATGGTGGCCAAAAGGAGCGACAGCCGTGCCTTTTGTCCGCCTGAAAGCCGCCCGACCACGGTATCGGCCTGATCGGCGCCAAGGCCAAACCCCGCCAGCCGGGCACGCAGGCGCGGCTGCCCCTCGGTTGGGCGCAGGCGCATGATGTGCTGCAGCGGGGTCTCATCCAGATGCAGCTCATCAACCTGATGCTGGGCGAAATAGCCGATGCGGAGTTTTGAGGAGCGCACCACTTTGCCCTCGCAGGCCGTCAGTTTGCCCGCCAGCAATTTGGAAAGCGTCGATTTGCCCTCGCCATTGCGGCCCAGAAGCGCGATCCGGTCATCCTGATCGATGCGCAGGTCGAGCCGCCTGAGGACCGGCGGGCCGTCATAGCCGACCGCCGTCCCTTCCATAGTGATGATCGGCGGTGAAAGCTGCTCGGGCTCGGGGAAGGTAAAGACGACCTTTTTCGCCTCTTCCGGAGCAAGGATCGGCGTCATCTTTTCCAGCATCTTGACCCGGCTTTGCGCCTGCACGGCCTTGGAGGCCTTGGCCTTGAACCGGTCGACGAAGCTTTGCAGATGGGCGCGGCGCGCCTCTTGCTTCTTGGCCTCTGCGGCCTGGACGGCACGCAGGGCGGCACGTTGGCGGGCGAACTGGTCATAGGGGCCAGACCAGAGCGTCAGCTTGCGGTTTTCCAGGTGCAGGATTGCGCCCACCGCCCGGTTCAGCAAGCCGCGGTCATGGCTGATGATAATGACGGTATGCGGGTATTTAGCCAGATAGCTTTCCAGCCAGAGCGCCCCTTCAAGGTCAAGATAGTTGGTCGGTTCGTCGAGCAGCAGAAGGTCCGGTTGCGCGAAAAGCACACCCGCCAAGGCCACACGCATCCGCCAACCGCCGGAAAAATCCGAGCAGGGGCGCGCCTGAGCCTCGGCGTCAAAGCCAAGACCTTTGAGGATGGTGCTGGCGCGGGCCTCGGCCGACCAGGCGTCAATATCGGCAAGCCGGTGCTGGATATCGGCGATACGGTGCGGGTCGGTGGCGCGGTCAGCCTCTGCCAAAAGGGCGGCGCGTTCAGTATCTGCGGCAAGGACCGTATCGAGCAGAGAGGTGGCGGAGGAAGGCACCTCTTGCGCGACACCGCCGATGCGGGCGCGTTGTGGCAGGGAGATATCCCCCCCCTCCAACGCGAGTTCCCGCCGGATCAGGCGAAAGAGGGTGGTCTTGCCGGTGCCGTTCTGGCCGACAAGTCCGACCTTGTGCCCGGTTGGAATGGTGGCAGAGGCGCCCTCGAACAGGGGGCGGCCTTCGACCGAGTAGGTGATGTCTGAAATCCTAAGCATGGGCGAGCGCATAGCAGAGGGTTCGGTCGGGCGAAAGCACCCCGCCACCCATTCCGGCCCAAATAAGTGCGGCGGCAGGCCGGCATGCGCCGCGCACATCTTTTCATTGGCGCGCCGCCATGCTAGCAGGCCGCCATCATATCCGGCGCCGGGCCCAGTGCCCCGCAGCCACCAACCAAAAGGTAGATCAC
>JBARVM010000102.1:0-5568 GCA_049646265.1 Paracoccaceae bacterium | reverse complement strand
GGCAAGGAACTGCGCGTCTCTGTGCTGGAAACGACGGCACCGAAGATGGTGCTTGACCGCAAGGACAGCCTGATGGCCTCCATGGTCGATGTCGCCAAAGAGGACGGCGCCGATCAGGTTCTGCTGTTCGTCGTTGATATCCTGAAAGAGGAAGCGACGCTCTTGGTCCCGAACGATCTGGTAAAACAGATGGCCGAAGCCTCTTTCGGCGCGACCGTTACCGGCGACACCGTCGTCCTGCCGGGCATCATGAGCCGCAAGAAACAGATCATCCCGGCGCTGAAACTCTAAGCTGGCGCCGGGCGATCACTACGGCGCCGTTAGCCCTGGAAAGGCCCTTGCATGACTGAACTTGTTGCTGACCTGTCCCGGATCTCCGACCGCTACGACGCGCTTTTCTGCGACCTTTGGGGCTGCGTGCATGATGGTATTCGGCCCTTCCCCCCTGCAGTCGCCGCCTTGCAGGCCTATCGGGGACGTGGCGGCAAGGTGGTGCTGGTGACGAACTCGCCCCGCCCCCGCGCCAGTGTCGAGACGCAACTGGATCAGATCGGCGTTCCGCGCGACGCCTGGGACGTGATCGCCACCTCTGGCGACAGCGCCCGCGCCGCCATGTATCAAGGCGCCGTGGGCCAAAAGGTTTACTTCATCGGCGACGGCGCCACCGACATGGGTTTCTTTACGCCGCTGAATATCGTCGACAAGCCGCTGCAGATCGAAAAGGTGCCGCTGAAGGAGGCGGAAGGGATCGTCTGCACCGGCCCCTTCGATCCGGCCGCCGACCCCGAAGTGAACCGCGCCGATTTCCTTTATGCCAAGACCATGGGGCTGAAACTGCTTTGCGCCAACCCCGACATTGTCGTCGACCGGGGCAGCCGCCGGGAATGGTGCGCGGGCGCACTGGCGCGGCTTTACAGCGAAATGGGCGGCGAAAGCCTTTACTTCGGCAAGCCCCACCCACCCATCTATGACCTTGCCCGACGGCGGCTGACCGCCCTGACCGGTCAGGCGATTGATGACAGCCGCATTCTGGCTGTCGGCGACGGGTTCGGCACCGACATTCAAGGGGCCATGGGCGAAGGGATCGACACGCTGTTTATCACCGGCGGGCTGGAAGCCGCGCGCTTTGGCCCCGACGTGGCTGCGCCCGACCCCGCGCTTTTGTCTGAATGGCTCGCCCAGCAAGACATTGCACCGACCTACTCTATCGGTCGTCTGCGCTGATCCCATCCATCGCGCAATATTGTTGCGATATTATCACCCTATTGGCCAATAAATTACCGAAAGAAATTGCGCTGCAGCCGCTAAACCCGTATGCTGCAGCGCAACAATTGGTTCGGGATTCGCAATGATGCTTGATAATCAGCCGCGCGGGACGATCTGCATAGAAGATCTGGAAATCGGCATGGTCCGCTATCTGCAAAAGCAGATAACCGACCGTGATATCGAGCTTTTTGCCGAGGTTTCGACCGACAGGAACCCCGTCCACCTCGACGAAGATTACGCACGCGACACGATCTTTCAGGGCCGTATCGCCCATGGGATGCTGACCGCCGGGTTGATTTCCGCAGTGATCGGCGAACAACTGCCCGGCCATGGCACGGTCTATCTTGGCCAGTCGCTGAAATTCATGGCGCCCGTGCGGCCCGGCGATACCGTCTATGCCGAGGTGAAAGTTGTGGCGATTGACCATTCGCGGCGGCGTGTCACCCTTGAAACCCACTGCGCGGTGGGCGATACCGTTGTGCTAAAGGGCGAAGCGCTGGTTCTGGCGCCAAGCCGCAAGTTCGACTGATCGGGCGTGACTGGCGCCCTTACGGGTGCCAATGATTATCAACCGGGACTGGAACAGGATTGCGAAAAGTGACCGGGGCGCCTCGGTCGCCCTTGGCAATTTTGACGGCGTTCATCTTGGCCATCAGGCGGTCATCGATCAGGCGCGCCGCCCCGGCCTGCCCCTTGGCATCGTGACGTTCGAGCCGCATCCGCGCCAATATTTTGCCCCCGAGGCCGCCGCCTTTCGGCTGATGAACCCCGCCGCCCGCGCGCACCGGCTGGAAAAGCTTGGCGTCACGCAGCTTTATGAACTGCCTTTTGACCAACGGCTTGCCGGCATGACGGCAGAGACGTTCCTGCAGGAGGTTCTGGTGGATGGGCTTGGGGTTGCACATGTCACCGTCGGGGCGGATTTCTGCTTTGGCAAGGGTCGCAAAGGCAATGTGGAAACGTTGAGGCTGGCGGGCGCAGACCTTGGCTTTGGCGTCACCATCGCCGAACTGGTGCAGTTTGACGGGACAGAGGTTTCCTCGACCGCGATCCGCAATGCATTGGCCGAGGGCCGCCCCCGCGATGCCAGACGGATGCTCGGCCATTGGCACCGGATCGAGGGGGAGATTGTCCATGGCGACAAGCGCGGCCGCGATCTGGGCTTTCCAACCGCAAATATGGGGGTGGAGGGGCTGCATCTGCCGCGCCTTGGTGTTTACGCCGTCAAGGTAGATGTGCTGACCGGCCCACACAGGGGCAGCTATGACGCGGCCGCCAGCCTTGGCGTGCGGCCGATGTTCGGCACCAATCGTCCCAATCTCGAAAGCTTCCTCTTTGATTTCAAAGGCGATCTTTATGGGGAAAGCCTCTCGGTCGCCTTTGTCGAATATCTCCGCCCGGAAATGAAGTTCGACGGGCTGCCAGCCCTGATGGCGCAGATGGCCGACGATTGCGTCCGCGCCCGCCAGATTCTGGCGGATGAATAGATGGCAGCCCCGCCGGACAAGCTGCGCGAGGCCTTCTGGACATTGCCGCTGGCCAGCCTGAACACGGCAGAGTGGGAAGCGCTTTGCGACGGCTGTGGCAAATGCTGTCTCAACAAGCTTGAAGATGCCGATACGGGCGAGGTGTTCTTTACCCGCGTCGCCTGCCGCCTGCTGGACGGAGAAAGCTGCCGCTGCGGCCAGTACCAGACGCGTAAGACGTTCGTGCCGGAATGTGTGGTGCTGAGCCGCGAAAAACTGAATGACATCTCTTATTGGATGCCATCGACCTGCGCCTACCGGTTGCGCGCCGAGGGGCAGTCACTGTTTGACTGGCATCCGCTCATCTCCGGCGATCCCGAAAGCATTCACCGGGCAGGCATGTCGGTGCGTGGCTGGACCGTGCCGGAGATTGAGGTGAGCGAAGATGAATGGGAAGATCATATCATTGAGGATCTGTGATGTTTTTCGCCTCTGACAATTGTTCTGGCGCGGCACCTGAAATTCTGACCGCCATTGCCGAGGCGAACCGGGGATACTGCCCATCCTATGGCGAGGATCAGCTGACCGGACAGGTCCGCGACGCGATCCGCACGATCTTTGAGGCGCCGGAGGCAGAGGTATGTCTGGTTGCCACCGGCACCGCGGCCAATGCCCTGTCCCTGTCGCTGTTCTGCCCGCCCTGGGGACGCATCTATTGCGCGACAGACGCCCATATTGATATCGACGAATGCGGTGCAGTCGAACTGGCGATCGGCGGTGGCAAGATGGCGCTGGTTGCCGCAGACAACGGCAAGATGACGCCGCAATCCCTGCAAGACCGGATGCGCAAGACCCCCGAAGGCTCCGTCCACGGACATCAGCACGGGGTCGTCACCCTTGCCAATCTGACCGAGGCAGGCACGCTTTACCACCCGGAGGAAGTGCGAAAACTGTCAGATATGGCCCGTGCCCAAGGGATGGGGCTGCATATGGACGGCGCGCGTTTTGTCAATGCACTGGTCGCCGCCGGTTGCAGCCCGGCAGAGCTGAGCTGGAAAGCGGGTGTCGATGTCCTGTCGCTCGGCGGCACCAAGAATGGCTGCCTCGCGGTAGAGGCAGTGGTCCTGTTTGACCCGGAAAAGGCATGGGAAATGGAACTGCGCCGCAAGCGCGCAGGCCAGCTCTTTTCCAAACACCGACTTTTGTCATCGCAGATGCTGGCCTACCTGAAAGATGGTCTTTGGCTGCGGCTGGCGGCCCATGCCAACCAGATGGGTCAAACACTGTCGGCGGCACTTGCAGACCTGCCTGGCGCGCGGTTGCGCTATCCCACCGACGGCAACATGGTCTTTATCGACCTGCCCCGCGCGACATTACGGCGGGCGGCGGCGGCGGGTGCCGCGTTTTCCACTCCCGCCCCGGATGCGCGCCTCGATGGTGCCGACGATGAGAGATTGACGGCGCGTTTCGTCGCTTCTTGGGCGACCACGACCGAGGAAATCGAAAGGATGGTCAGCCTTTTGAAAGAAGGCTGAACAGCTGCCTGCACCCCATGCAAAACCCGCCATGCGTGTGTTGCCCTGTCTACCTTTCGGCAACCCACGCCCATTCGCCGGAAACACCCAATTACCCATGATTTTTTGCGCCAATCGCCCCGCTTTGGTTTGCGGCTTGGGCGATGGAATGTTAATCGGAACAGGCATCCCGATTCCGCCACCTTTCTGGCCATCAGCCTTACTCAAAAGGACAAGCCATGCCCGCCATGACCGAACCGAAAATCATTTCGGGCAACGCGAACCGGCCACTGGCCACCTCTATCGCGCGCCGCATGTCCATGCACCGCGGGATGAGCGTCGGGCTGGTGGACGCGCGGGTGGAACGGTTCAACGATCAGGAGATTTTCGTCGAAGTTTACGAAAACGTCCGCGGCGAAGATATGTATATCGTCCAGCCCACCTCCAACCCTGCCAATGACAATCTGATGGAACTGCTGATCATGACCGACGCGCTGCGCCGGTCGTCGGCGGCCCGCATCACCGCCGTCATCCCCTATTTCGGCTATGCACGCCAAGATCGCCGCGCCAAGGCCCGCACCCCCATCTCCGCCAAGCTCGTGGCTAATCTTATCACAGAGGCGGGTGTCGACCGGGTACTGACAATGGACCTGCATGCGGCGCAGATTCAGGGCTTTTTCGATATTCCAGTGGATAACCTTTATGCAAGCCCGGTCTTCGCGCTGGATATCGAGCATAATTTCAAGGACAAGATGGACGAATTGATGATCGTTTCGCCCGATGTGGGCGGCGTCGCCCGCGCCCGCGAAATCGCCAAGCGGATCAAGGCGCCCCTGTCCATCGTTGACAAGCGCCGCGAAAAGGCGGGCGAGGTTTCCGACATGACCGTCATCGGCGACGTGAAGGGCAAGCGTTGCATTATCGTCGACGACATCTGCGACACGGCGGGCACGCTTTGCAAGGCCGCCGAGGTGCTGATGCAAAGCGGCGCAACCGAAGTCCACGCCTATATCACCCACGGCGTCCTGTCTGGCCCTGCCGTCGGGCGGATTGAAAGCTCGGTCATGAAATCGCTCGTGATCACCGATTCGATCGAGGCAACCGAGGCCGTGAAACAGGCCAAGAATATCCGCATCGTTCCGACCGCGCCGGTCTTTGCCCAAGCGATCATGAATATCTGGAACGGCACCTCGGTTTCATCCCTCTTCGAGGTCGATACGCTAAGCCCGATCTACGAAGGCATGTATTCCCGTCAGTAAGGGCGCGGCCTAGTCGCGGCAGATTGGCCGCCCGGGACCTATCGAAAACGGTTCGGGCTTATC
>JBARVM010000101.1:0-2863 GCA_049646265.1 Paracoccaceae bacterium | reverse complement strand
CCGCGCATCTCCGAGGTGCTCTTGCGTCATGCGAGCGATGTCGGGGCTGATATGCTGGTGATCGGCGCCTATGGCCATTCGCGCCTGCGCGAATCCATCCTTGGCGGGGCGACGCGCGATCTTTTGGCCCATAGTCCGATCGCGGTCTTTGCCGCCCGCTAGGGTAAAAGGTGGATAAAGGGCGCGCCATCGCTTAGCCGCCCGATCCGGGCGGCGGCCTCGCCCTGCTTTGTCAGCTCGGTCAGAATACCCTCCGCCCTGGCGGCCGGCACTGCCGCCAAAAGCCCGCCGGCCGTCTGCGGATCAAAGAGAAGATCGGCAAGGGGCCCTTCGGCCCCTTTCATGCGGTTGGCAATGGCGCGGTTGGAGGGCAAAAGGCTTGACCCTGCCCCTGCCTTTGCCAGATCAAGCGCGCCATCCAACAGCGGTACTTGACCAAGGTCGATCTCGGCCGAAAGCGCCGAAGCCTCCAATATCGACATCAGATGCCCGGCAAGGCCAAAGCCGGTGACATCGGTCATCGCATGGGCATGTGGCCTTAGAAGACGCGCCGCCTTCCCTTGTGGCCGGTTCATAGAGGCGAGGGCCGCGGCCACCTGCCGGCCCGGCGCCTGTCCAGCCATTTCAGCGGCCAGAATCACCCCTGTGCCGATCGGTTTGGTCAGGATCAGCACATCCCCGGCCTTGGCGCCGCCGTGTGTCAGCGGCGATGTTTCTGCTGTGCCTGTCAGGCTAAAGCCAATGGTCATTTCCGCGCCAAGGCTGGTATGGCCGCCGACCAGATCGACGCCTTCGGGCGCAAGGACGCTTTGCGCACCCGCCAGAATCTCGCGCAAGGTCTCGGCCTGCTGCCGTTCCGCCATCAGCGGCAGAATCACCTGCGCCAACGCCACTTGCGGTGCCGCGCCCATCGACCAGATATCGCCCAATGCATGGATCGCGGTGATCCGCGCCATCAGCCACGGGTCTGCGGTAAAGGCGCGCAGATGATCCGTGGTGATCACCTGGAAGCCCGAACCGTGGCGCAGGATCGCCGCATCATCACCAGCGCCCTTCACCACATCGGCGCGACCCGGCGGCGGCAGATCGGCCAGCGCCCGGTCAAGCGCGGGGCGCCCCGCCTTGGCACCGCATCCACCGCAAAGCGGTTTTTGTGACAGATCATCTGCCGGTGGCGGTGCCGGGCTTTCCGGCATGGCCATGGTGGGCAAGGTGCGGAACTTTTCCATGAAGGTCTGGTCGATCCGGTCCTTCCATCGCCACAGAAGCGGTCCATCCAGCCGCAGCCCCCATTTGTCCGCCACCGCGCCCTTGCCGCCGGTGGAGACCAGCTTCAGATAGTCACGCTGTGGCCGATAGGTGCAAAGTCGCCCCTTGCCCGTCACCAACGCACGAAGATTATTCAAAAGGACCGGCGCCTGACGAACGGCAAAGACCCCGGCCTTTGGGCGCGGATCGGCGGAAAAATGCGCCGCATCACCCACGGCAAAAATCAAAGGGTCGCTTTCGCTTTGCAGGGTCGGGCCGACGCGAACAAAGCCGTCTTGCAGGGCCAGGCCGGTCGTGGCAAGCCAGCGATGTGCCGCGGCCCCGGCTGCGCCTATGGTCAGCGCGGCCTCTATCCGGCGGCCATCGGCAAGCACCAGATGATCGGCGGCGATACTGGCGGCAGGACTGCCGACAAGAAGGTCAACCCCGGCGCGATCAAGATGCGCCAGCAGGGCGGCGCGCGCGCCTTGCCCGACCTGAGCCAGGGGTTCGCGCGCCTCGATCAGCGTGACAGTCGCGTCCGGTCCCAGCCGGGTCCGGGCTGCGAGCGCCAGTTCCACCCCGGCAAGCCCGGCGCCGATAATGGCGACCTTTGGCGGCGTCAGACCGGCGGCTGCAGCCTCGACAAAGGCCTGCCAGCGATCGGCAAAACCATCCAGCGGCTTGGCCGCGACCGCATGTTCGACAAAGCCCGGCAGGTCCGGCATTTGGGAGGTGACGCCAATGTCGATCGACAACAGATCATAGGCCGCATCCGCCCGCCCGGCGATCCTTACCCGCCGCTCCTGCCTGTCTATACCGGTGGCCAGGCCCAGAATGACGCGCGCGCCGGCAAAACGGGCCAGTCTGACCAGATCAATCTCCAGCGCCTCGCGTGGGTAATGTCCGGCGATATGACCGGGCAGCATGCCCGAATAGGCCGCCGTCGGGCCGGGATTGATCAGCGTCAGCCGCACGCCGGGAATGGGCGCCATACCCCACATGCGCAGCAAAAGGGCATGGCTGTGCCCGCCGCCCACCAGAAGGATATCGCGTGTAATCGGGGTGGGCATCTGCATCGTCGTCTCCTTGCGGGCCTTTTACCAAGACTTCCGCACTTTGGACAGGCTTGGACATGGGCGGGGCTTATGGCTATGCAGGGGGCAAGATTTCGAAAGGGTGCTTTGATGAAACGGATCTATGTAACGGGGGCTGCGGGGTTCATCGGTTTTCACCTTGCCGATCTATTACTGCGTGAAGGGTTCGTGGTGCATGGGTTTGACGGGATGACCCCCTATTACGATCCGGCGCTGAAGGCGGCGCGGCTGGCGCTCTTGACCGGGCGCAACGGCTTTTCCTTTACCCAGGGCATGCTGGAAGAGCCGGGTCTGCTGGCCAGCGACATGGCCGCGTTTCAGCCAGATGCGGTGGTGCACCTGGCCGCACAGGCCGGTGTCCGCTACAGCCTGGAGGCGCCGCGCAGTTACCTCACTTCCAATATCGAGGGCACGTTCAACGTGATGGAAGCGGCGCGTGACTGCAAGGTCGGCCATTTGATGATCGCCTCTACCTCTTCCGTCTTTGGGGCCAATACCGAAATGCCCTACCGCGAGAC
>JBARVM010000100.1:0-1618 GCA_049646265.1 Paracoccaceae bacterium | reverse complement strand
GCGGTTGGCGCTTGCCGGTCACCATCGGTCGGGCCGGGCTGGTACGGCAAAAGGAGGAGGGCGATGGCGGCACGCCCGTCGGAAGCCACCGGATCATCGGGCTGCTTTACCGGCCGGACCGAATAGCTCGGTCCCGTCTGCCCCTTTGGGCGCGGCCGATTGGTTTGGGTGACTGCTGGTGTGATGACCCCGCGCATCCGGCCTATAACCAACCGGTGCGTGCACCCTTTGGCGGCAGCCATGACAGGTTGCGCCGCGCCGAGCCCATGTATGATCTGATTCTGCTGACCGACTGGAACTGGCCCGCTGCGGTGCCCGGCCGCGGCTCTGCCATCTTCCTGCATCGCTGGCGTCGCCCGGGTGCGCCGACGGCTGGATGTATTGCCATGTCGGGGACCGACCTTTTGCTTTTGGCAAACAGGATCGAGCCGGGGCAACGGCTGATCATTCGCGGCTAGCGGTCAGCCGTAGTTGCGCGCCCCGAAAAGCGCCGATCCGACCCGCACATGGGTGGCCCCCTCTGCGATAGCCTGTTCGAAATCACTGCTCATCCCCATCGACAGGCCCGACAGGCCGTTCGCCTCGGCCATGCGCCGCAGCATCTGGAAGTGGGGTTGGCTATCTTCACCCTCTGGCGGTATCGCCATCAGGCCGACAAGCGGCAAATCCATCTTGCGGCAGTCGGAGACAAAGGCGTCAAGCGCCTCGGGCAAGAGGCCGGCCTTTTGCGGTTCAGCCCCGGTATTGACCTGCACGAACAGGTCCGGGCAGCGGCCACGGGCCTGTGCCTGATTGGCAAGCTTTTGCGCTAGCGAAGGCCGGTCGAGCGTCTGGATCACATCAAACAGATCCAGCGCCGCTTTGACCTTGTTGGTTTGCAGGGGCCCGATCATATGCACTGCTACGGGGCCGAACCGGTCACGCAGACCGGGCCATTTTGCTTGAGCCTCCTGCACATAGTTTTCGCCGAATGTCCGGTGGCCGCTTTGCAAGACCGCCTCCACCCGATCCAATGGCTGCACCTTGGACACGGCGATCAGCGTAACCGACCCGGCTGCGCGGCCCGCGGCTTTTTCGGCTGCGGCAATACGATTCCTGATTTGGTCGATCGACATGCGGAAGGCCCCCCGTGATTTCACCAGACCCTCTTAGGCAAAAGAAAAGGGCGAGCCAAGGCCCGCCCTTTCCCCCGTCAGATCCGTTAAGATCAGAACGTGAACTTGATACCGAAGTCGGCGTGAGTGAGGCCGAATTCATCGCTGGTGACGCCACCGATCAGCTTGGCACCGCCGAGGTCGTGGGAAACGCCCAGACCGTAGGTTGTGTCGATACCAGCGGTGTCTTCGTTGGCGACGTAAGCGTTGATCGTGGTCGCACCGGTGGTGAACGAACCGCCGATGGCATACTTGCGGGTGCCTTCGTTGTCAGCAGCAGCCAGGTTCAAGGTGAAGTCACCGATGTTACCCGTAGCGGTCAGGACGGTCTTGTCGTTGCTAGCAGCACCGATTTCGCCGTTCTGGAAGGCCGCGGCAACAGTCCAGTCACCAAAGGTGTAGGAAACTGCCAGAGCGGTGGTTTCCGTGCCACCCCAGTAAGGAATAACGCCGTTGTTGAAGGT
>JBARVM010000099.1:0-7398 GCA_049646265.1 Paracoccaceae bacterium | reverse complement strand
ACATAGGGTTTTGCCGGCAACCGGCAAGCCCCCTGATGCAAAAGCTTGCATTGGCACCGGGCGCCGTCTATACGCCCCCGGTGATCCGTCAGGATCCGATTCACAAATCAAGAAACGCCGTGTTTGGCCGCTCCCGTCGCTGGGGGCCAATTCCGGCAAAGGAGAAGCGACATGAAACTGAATGAACTTCACGACAAACCAGGCGCCACCAAAAAGCGCATGCGCGTCGCCCGCGGCCCCGGTTCGGGCAAGGGCAAGACCGGTGGCCGTGGTATCAAGGGTCAGAAATCCCGCTCGGGCGTGGCTATTGGCGGTTACGAAGGCGGTCAGATGCCGCTTTACCGGCGCCTGCCGAAGCGCGGCTTCAACAAGCCCAACCAAAAGCATTTCGCCGTCATCAATCTGGGCCTGATCCAGAAATTCGTCGATGCCGGCAAGCTCGACATCAAGTCAGAACTGACCGAGGACGTGCTGGTCGCCGCTGGCCTCACGCAGCGCAAGCGCGACGGTATCCGCGTGCTGGCCAAGGGTGAGATCAAGGCCAAGGTCAAGCTGGTCGTCACCGGCGCCTCTGCGACTGCTGTTGCGGCGGTGGAAAAAGCCGGCGGCTCCCTGACCGTTGCTGCGCCTGCCGTGGCGGCTGCGTCAGAATAAGCGGTTGAAGGCGGCGCTCCGGCCCCTTACATAGGCATAGGTTTTCCAAGCGCCGCCGACCGGAAACCGGTTCGGCGGCGCTTTTTTGAAAGAGACAGGCATGGCTTCTGCAGCAGAGCAAATGGCCGCGAACATGAGTTGGGGCGCCTTTGGCAAGGCGACCGACCTGCGTCAGCGGATCGTCTTTACCATCGGTTTGTTGATCATCTACCGTCTGGGCACCTACATCCCGGTGCCGGGCATCGACCCGGACCGTCTGCGCGAATTCATGGATAGCGCGTCCCAGGGGATTGGTGGCATGTTGCAGATGTTCACCGGCGGCGCCCTTGGCCGCATGGGGATCTTTGCCCTTGGTATCATGCCCTATATCTCTGCCTCGATCATCGTTCAGCTGATGACAGCCATGATTCCGGCGTTGGATCAGTTGAAAAAAGAGGGCGAGCAGGGCCGCCGCAAGATCAACCAGTATACCCGTTATGGCACCGTCCTGATTGCCGCGATGCAGTCTTGGGGCCTGGCCGTTTCGCTGGAAGTGGGCGGCATGGCCCATGATCCCGGCCTCTATTTCAAGCTGGCCTGCGCCATCACGCTGGTTGGCGGCACGATCTTCCTTATGTGGCTTGGCGAACAGATCACCTCGCGCGGTATCGGCAATGGCACCTCGCTGATCATCTTTGTCGGCATTGTTGCCGGCATCCCCGAAGCGATGGCCCAGTTCTTTGAGCAAGGCCGCATCGGTGCTTTGTCTGCTCCGGTCATTCTGGGCGTAATGGTGATGATTGTAGTGGTCATTGCCTTTGTCGTCTTCATGGAACGCGCCCTGCGCAAGATCCATATTCAATATCCGCGCCGGCAGGTCGGGATGAAGGTCTATGACGGCTCCTCCAGCCATCTGCCGATCAAGGTCAACCCGGCGGGCGTTATCCCGGCGATCTTTGCCTCGTCGCTGCTGCTGATGCCGACCACTGTTGCGACCTTCTCCGGCTCTCAGACCGGGCCGATCATGTCGACGATCCTGGCCTACTTTGGCCCGGGCCAGCCGCTTTATCTTCTGTTCTATGTGGCGATGATTGTCTTTTTTGCCTATTTCTACACGGCGAACGTTGCCTTCAAATCGGATGAGGTTGCGGAGAACCTGCAAAAGCAGGGTGGCTTCATTCCGGGTATCCGCCCTGGCCGCAAAACCGAAGATTATCTTGACTATGTGGTCGCACGTATCCTGGTGGTGGGGGCTGGCTATCTGGCGCTGGTTTGCCTTTTGCCGGAAATCCTGCGGTCGGAACTGGCGATCCCCTTCTATTTCGGTGGCACCTCGGTCCTGATCGTTGTCTCGGTGACAATGGATACGATCAACCAGATCCAGTCGCATCTGCTGGCGCACCAGTATGAAGGGTTGATCGAAAAGTCGCAGCTGCGTGGCAAGAAGCGTAGCCCAAAGAAAGCACCTGCATTACGTTGAGGTATCAATGACCAACATCATCCTTCTGGGGCCGCCGGGAGCGGGCAAGGGAACTCAGGCACGGCGTCTTGTCGAGGAACGTGGCATGGTGCAGCTGTCGACCGGCGACATGCTGCGCGAGGCGCGGACCTCTGGCACGGAGATGGGCAAGCTGGTTGCCGGGGTGATGGATCGTGGTGATCTGGTGACCGATGAAATCGTCATCGGCCTGATCGAGGAAAAGATGCGCGGATCTTCGGGAACCGGTTTCATCTTTGACGGCTTCCCACGGACCCTTGCGCAAGCCGATGCTTTGGGCGCGATGCTCAGCCGCTCGGGCAAGAAGCTTGATGCTGTGATCGAGATGCGGGTTGACGATGATGCGCTGGTTGCGCGGATATCCGGGCGCTACACCTGCGGCAACTGCGGCGAGGTTTATCACGACACGACCAAGCCGACCGACAAGGAAGGCGTGTGCAACGTCTGTGACGGAACGGACCTTATCCGCCGCGCGGATGACAATGCGGAAAGTCTCAAGGTCCGGCTGATGGAATATTACAAGAAAACCTCGCCTCTGATCGGCTATTACTATGCTTTAGGCGATCTTTTCGTGGTTGACGGGCTGGCGGAAATCGACGAAGTCGCGAAATCCATGTCGAAAGTGCTGGATGAGCAGTCTATCTCTTGACGCTCGGGTGATTCCCCTCTAGGTCACGGGCCTCTTGTAAGAGAATCCTGTTTTTGTCGCCTTTGGCGGACGGACAGAGAAGTGGGGCCGGCAGGTTAGCACCTATCGGCTCTTGTTGTGAAAAAAGGTTCTGGAATGACGGAACCGCAACGAAAGGAAACGCGCGTGGCACGTATAGCTGGCGTCAATATCCCGACGGGGAAACGCGTCCCCATCGCCCTGACTTATATCACCGGCATCGGGAACAATACTGCACAGAAAATCTGCGATGCGGTCAAGATCGACCAATCGCGCCGGGTGAATGAACTGTCGGATGCCGAAGTTCTGTCGATCCGCGAATATATCGATGCCAATCTGACCGTCGAAGGCGATCTGCGCCGCGAAGTCACGATGAACATCAAGCGTCTGATGGATCTGGGCTGCTACCGCGGCCTGCGCCACCGCAAGGGCCTTCCGGTCCGTGGCCAGCGCACCCATACGAACGCCCGTACCCGCAAGGGCCCCGCCAAAGCCATCGCCGGCAAGAAGAAATAAGGGGGGCATGAAATATGGCACGTGATACCAAAGCAACCCGCATCAAGCGCAAAGAGCGTAAGAACATCGCTGCTGGCGTGGCGCATGTGAATTCGTCCTTCAACAATACCAAGATCCTGATCTCGGATGTGCAGGGCAATGCGATTTCCTGGTCCTCTTCGGGCACCATGGGCTTCAAAGGGTCGCGCAAATCGACCCCCTACGCCGCCCAGATGGCTGCCGAGGATGCTGGCCGCAAGGCGCAGGAACATGGTCTGAAGACATTGGAAGTCGAAGTGCAGGGCCCCGGTTCGGGCCGTGAGTCGGCGCTGCGGGCGCTGGCGGCTGTCGGGCTGAACATCACCTCTATCCGTGATGTGACGCCGATGGCGCATAACGGTTGCCGGCCGCCGAAGCGTCGGCGCGTTTAAGACCAAGAGTTTTGTCCAGGGCGCGCAGGCTTGTGCGTGTCCCGGATATATTTGTTTGATCCCTCGGGCGTCGCGCGCCTTTGGACATGGGCGCGAGACAAGAATGGAGGCGGAACGAATGATCCACAAGAATTGGGAAGATCTGATTAAACCGGCACAGCTGGATGTCAAACCGGGCAATGACCCGGCGCGTCAGGCCACGATGATTGCCGAACCGCTAGAGCGTGGCTTTGGCCTGACGCTTGGCAATGCGCTGCGTCGCGTGTTGATGTCGTCGTTGCAGGGCGCTGCGATCACTTCGGTGCAGATCGACAACGTACTGCACGAGTTTTCCTCTGTCGCAGGCGTGCGCGAAGATGTCACCGACATCGTGTTGAACCTCAAGGGCGTCAGCCTGAAGATGGAAGTCGATGGGCCAAAGCGCGTGTCGATCTCTGCCAAGGGGCCGGGCGTCGTCAAGGCTGGTGACATTTCAGAGACCAACGGCATCGAGGTTCTGAACAAGGACCATGTGATCTGCCACCTTGATGAGGGTGCCGATCTGTTCATGGAACTGACCGTGGATACCGGCAAGGGCTATGTCGCTGCCGACAAGAACCGCCCCGAAGATGCGCCGATCGGTCTTATTCCGATCGATGCGATCTTTTCCCCGGTCAAGAAGGTCAGCTACGAAGTGCAGCCCACCCGCGAGGGGCAGGTTCTGGACTATGACAAGCTGACGATGAAGATCGAAACTGACGGTTCCTTGACCGCCGATGATGCCGTGGCTTATGCCGCGCGCATCCTGCAAGACCAGCTGGGCATCTTCGTCAACTTCGACGAACCGGAAGCCGCCTCCAAGCAAGACGCGGACGACGGGCTGGAATTCAACCCGCTGCTGCTGAAGAAGGTGGACGAGCTGGAACTTTCGGTGCGTTCGGCCAACTGCCTGAAGAACGACAACATCGTCTATATTGGCGATCTGATCCAGAAGACCGAAGCCGAGATGCTGCGCACCCCGAACTTCGGCCGCAAGTCGCTGAACGAGATCAAGGAAGTGCTGTCAGGCATGGGTCTGCACCTCGGCATGGATGTAGAGGATTGGCCGCCAGAGAATATCGAAGACCTGGCCAAGCGCTTCGAAGACCAGTTCTGAAGCTCCTAACGCGTGGTACGCCATGTCGGGACGGATGCCCGACAGATGCCATACGGGCGCGGGACGCTTGACAGACGGGTGGGCCGGCCCTAAACGGCCCCCCGAAATGCCCGCTCGGTGCGGGGAAAACACGGGCACAAAGCCCCAAGGTGAGCGGTGTCAACGCAAAGACCCGCCGGACAAAGCAAAACGAACGTAGGAGAGTAAGATGAACCATGGAAGCGGTTATCGCCGCCTGAACCGGACCCACGAACACCGCAAGGCGCTGTTCGCCAATATGGCCGGTTCGCTAATCGAACATGAGCAGATCAAGACCACCTTGCCGAAAGCCAAGGAACTGCGCCCGATCGTTGAAAAACTGATCACGCTTGCCAAGCGCGGCGACCTGCATGCGCGCCGTCAGGCCCACGCCCAGCTGAAGCAGGACAAGCATACTGCTCGCCTGTTTGAAATTCTCGGGCCGCGCTACAAAGACCGTCAGGGCGGCTACGTCCGCGTGCTGAAGGCCGGTTTCCGCTATGGCGACATGGCACCAATGGCTATCATCGAACTGGTCGACCGCGATCCAGCGGCCAAGGGCGCAGAGGACCGGGCTCGCACCGCCGCAGAGGATGCAGCCGAAAGCTGATCCTGCTGCAAAGGCAAAAACCGAAAAACCCGCCAATCCGGCGGGTTTTTTTGTTTTGGAGATCTTTTTTGCAGGTTGCGAATCGCTCGGGGCCTCTGGTCGGCCAACTCTTGCCGCTTTTCGGGCGTAGAACATAGTGTGTCACATTTTGATCACTAATGACCTGACGTCAACTCACGAAATTGTCGAATTTCGGGCGAAAAAAGATACTCAATCTTTGTCTACACTTAGCGTGAGAACTTAATACTTGATCGGCAACCGAAAGTGCCTTAGCTGATCGCAATCAGGGGTTGAACTAGTATGAGTTGGTTGAGAAATTGGATCTACCTATGAGTACCGGGCTAGACTTCGAACTTCAAAAGCTTATGGCTTTGTCGCCAAAAGGGTACTTTGTGGGCCTGCACATTCGGTTTGCCTCGCCACTGATTACTTTCCAGACCTATGATCAGGCCTGGCTGGACCACTATACCAAACAGGCCTATGCACTGCGCGATCCGACGATCGCCTGGGGTTTTAGTGAAACCGGTGCCTGCCGCTGGCGTGATTTCGGCATTCCGGACACATTCGGTATTCTTGCGGAGGCGAAAACATTTGGTCTTTCCTACGGGCTGACAATCTCTTGCGGTCCGATTTCGTCGCGCACAATTGCCAGCTTTTCTCGTGGTGACCGGGAGTTTGAGGACGCCGAGATGGAAGCAATCTCGACAATAGTCCGGCGTTTGCATGATATTACAGAGCCACCTGAAAGCCTGAGCAGGGCGCAGATCGAGGCCTTGAACTGCATTGCCAACGGCATGCGGCACACCAAGGCGGCCGCGGTACTGGGAATTTCTGAAAGCGCCTTCAAGGCGCGCCTGAATTCCGCCCGGCAGAAATTGTTGGCGCGTACAACTGCCGAAGCGCTCCAAAGAGCCAAGGAGTATAAGTTGCTATGACAAACATGCGGCATCTAACCGCCAGCGCCGCATTGAACAAGCGGCTGACCCTCGGCAGCGAGATGGTCAAGACGACGCTGTCGTTTGAGAACCTGCATCTGCACGGCCAGCTTTTCGCCAACCTCTTCCGGGCCCGCAAAGAAACCTTCATCAGTCTCAAACAATGGCGCCTGCCCGAAGCTTTGGGGATGGAGTATGACCAATATGATACGCCATCCAGCCGCTGGATCGCCGTTCATCAGAATGGGGAGATCCTGGGCGGCATGCGCCTGACGCCGACTTTGGCGCGGTGCGGGCTTTATTCCTACATGATCCGCGACGCGCAGCGCGGCCTGATTGATACGATCCCCTACAACCTCCTTTACGAGGAAGCGCCGGTGGATGCCCATATCTGGGAAAGCACGCGGGTGTTTGTGGACCAGAAGTCGCCGATGTCCATGCGTCGCAAGATCCATGAGCTGATGATCGAAGAGATGATGCAAGCCGCCTCTGACAATGGCGCAACCCATATCATCGCGCTGACGGCCGGCAACTGGCAGCGCTGGTACGGCCGTCGCGGCATGCAGGCAAAGGCGATTGGCCCGATGCTCGATATCGATGGGGGCGCCTTTCAGTGCGTACTGATCGACGTCCAGCTTAAAGTGCATTAGGGCGCCAGCCGATCATTTCGACAGTCTATTTGGCTTTTGAAGTGGTCCCAATGGCGCTAGTCTGCTGCCATGGCTGATCTTTTTGACACCCCAATTGCGAACGCGCCGGATCTGGCCCGCCCCCTGGCGGATCGTATCCGGCCGAAGGCGTTGGGCGAGGTGGTAGGGCAGGAAAAGATCCTTGGTCCGAACGGGCCGCTTGGTGCGATGATCGCCGCCAAAAGCCTTTCGTCGCTGATCCTCTGGGGGCCGCCAGGCGTTGGCAAGACAACGATTGCCCGGCTTTTGGCCGATGCGACCGACCGGGCGTTTGTGCAGATCAGCGC
>JBARVM010000098.1:0-17683 GCA_049646265.1 Paracoccaceae bacterium | reverse complement strand
AGATCACGTCGTCAGCATTGAAATCGCGGGTCGGCGTGAATGTGTCGGTGGTGTGAAACTTGACGCCCGGGCGCAGATGGAAGGTCACTTCCAGCCCATCCTCCGAAACTTCCCAGCTTTCGGCCAGACCGGGAATGACATTGGTTGTGCCATTCTGGAATTCGACCAGACGGTTGTAGAGCGGCTTTGCCGAGGCGTCAAAGGTTGTACCAGCGGTAAAGGGTGCCGGATCAAAGCCCTCTGGTGACCCTTCCGAACAATAAACCAGCGACTTGGCGGAGGCCGCGCCACCAAGAAGACCCGCCATTACCAGGCCGGTTGCCAAATGTGTAAGATATTTCATATCCCTGTTTCCTTTTACGTGGTTTTACACTTTGTCCGACCTTTAGCGGGTCGGGGATATTTCCGGCGCGGCAGCTCCTTGTCGCACCGGGAATGGTTGAATCATCGGCAGATCACCGGATGACGAGGCATTTCTGACAAGATCTCGGCGCCGTCCGGACGCATGAAGATCACCTCCTCCAGACGCACGCCGAACTTGCCATCAAGGTAGATCCCAGGTTCGATGGTAAAGACATTGCCCTCTGCGAGTGGCCGGCCATTCACGGCAGTCACATAGGGTTCTTCGTGGATCTCGATGCCAAGACCGTGGCCTGTACGGTGCAGGAACTGCCCGCCATAACCGGCCTTTGTGATTACGTTGCGCGCGGCCTTGTCCACCGCACTGATCGGCTGGCCGATGGATGCCGCTGCCAAGGCCGCCGCGACCGCGTCTTCAACCACCTGCGCCACCTTCTGAAATTCCGCCGAAGGGGTGCCAAACCAACCGACACGGGTCATGTCCGAAGGAAACCCCATGTGGCGCGCGCCGGCATCGATCAGGACCGCGCAGTCCCTGGTCAGACGGGTCGGCCCGGTGTGGTGATGACAAAAGGCGCTATTGGCACCGAAACAGACCGAGGTGAATTCAGCCCTTGCCCCCGCCGCGAGATACTCTGCGGTTATTACCTCCGCCACCTCTGCTTCGGTGATCCCTTCGCGCAAGGCGGCAAAGCCGGCCCTGACCGCGCGGTCATTCAGGACTGCACTGGCCTTCAGCGCTTGATAGTCGCCCTCGTCCTTGCTGGCGCGCAACGGGCTGATGGTCGCCGCGGTAAACTGATGCCGAGCCTGCGGCAAGGCGGCCAGGACCAGCATGGCGAAATCCGCGCGCATACCTTCGTCGAGCGAAAGACTAAGGTCGTTCCTTTCGATGGCAAGCTTGGCCAGCAGATCGTCCAGTGCGGCCTGCGGGCCTTCATCGTCGCGCCAGCAATGAAATGGCAGGGTGGTGTGCTGACGGACGCTTTGCGCATTGAGAGCGGGCACCAAAAGTCCCGCATAGGTCTGGCTGACGAACAGCATTACGGGCCGTTCGTCGCCATGCGGGTCAATCCCCGCCAACCAGCGCAAATGACCGGTGGGGCCCAGAACCGTCAGATCGACCTTGCTGACCCGCATCTGGTGGCGTAACTGCGCCAGTCGGTCTTCGGTTCGGCTGGATTTCGAAGGGGCGTTCAAGAGTTGTTACCTTCCTCGGCAGGATCTGCCGTACTACGGGCTGGCGGCGAAAAGGCCGCAGCACCCGGCGTATGAAAAAGTGTCAGCGTGCCCGTCCAGAAAAGACTTGCCGTGCCCGACCCGCTATTGCGGTAGGAATGTGGGCTGGTGCCGCGGTAATGCAGACTGTCACCGACATTCAGAAGGAAATCCTCGCCGTTCACCGTCTGGATCACCGTGCCGTTCAGCACATAGATGATCTCTTCGCCCTCGTGGCTGACGGTTTCTGAAACATACCCCGGCGGCATGTGAATCAGAAAAGCTGAAAGTTCATTTCCGGGAAATTCGGCGCCAATCCGTTCATACTGGATGGAAGAACCATTGATCGCGAAATGCATCCGCTCTGCCGCGCGGGTCAGGGCGCTGGCGGGTTTAGGTGTTGTAATGAAATATTCCACCCCGACGCCCAAAGCCTTGGCCACTTGCGCCAATGTCCCTAACGTCGGGGTAGCATTGTCACGCTCTAGCTGGCTGAGATAGCTGAAGGAAACACCGGCCATTTCGCCAAGCTGCTGGAGCGTCAGGTGAAGCTGCCGGCGCCGCTTCCTGATCATGCCGCCAACATTTCCGGTCGCTGTCGCGGGTCCGTCCGCCATACGACTCAATTCCCCCCATGATTGAGGGAAGCCTAGACAACAAAAAATTATTCTAAAAGAAAAATAATTGTATGACGCCGCGTCAACCGTTTCGCCAGAAAATCAGAAAGGCCGCAGGCCTATGTGGCCGGCCGCGAATGCCGCGACCGGCCGCTGTCAGGTTACTTCATCAGGTCGGCGACCGGAATCGGCTCCGGGATCGTCCATTCGTCGACAACACCGGGGGTGCCGTTGTTCGTCTCGACGATCAGGTAACGCGCCCGGTTCTGGTGGTGGATTTCGCTGTTGAAGGTGCGCGGACCAAAGAGCGTCGGCTCTTCCACCATCTTCTCCAGCTCGGCCACGACGGCATCAGCATCCGTGCTTCCGGCGCGTTCGACCGCCTTGGCCCAGACATCAATCAACACATAGCCCGGATAGACATATTGCGTCGAAGGATCGCCACCTGTTGCTTCCTTGTATTTGGCGTTAAAGGCGGTGACGTCGGGGTTCGGGTCATCGCCATAGATGGACCCCTGTACCGGTACGAAGAAATTCGACAGGTCCGGCACGGCGCTGAGCCAATAGCTGCCATCAACACCAGAGCCATTGAGGATCATCGAATTGATCCCCGCCGCGCGGATCTGCTTGATGGCCGAAACGGCACCCGGCATCATGGTGCAAAGCATGATCGCATCCGGCTCTTCCGGCAGCGACTTGATGCGGGTGATCTGCGCGGCGATAGAGGCGTCTTCGTTCTTGAACGTGTCCTCGCCCACGAGCGTGGCATCGGCCAATTGCGGCAGCGCCCAGTCGAACCCGTCGCAGATGCCCTTGTTGTATTCGGTCCAGGTGTCAAGCAGCCGGTAGTAGCTCCGCGCGCCCTTCTTCTCGTAGGACCACTGCGCCATCGTCGCACCCTGCACCGCGGCCAGAACCGAGGCCGAGAAGCTGTGCGGACCGACGCCCTGGATGCCCGCCTTGATCGATTCCGCGCAAAGGAAGAACGAAACAAGCCCCGCACTTTCCGCCGTCAGCGCTGCGGGCGCGCCAAAGTCGTAGTCGCAAGACACGACAACAAGGTCGGCACCACCGTCGATTACCGAAAGACCGGCTTTGGCCCCTTCGGCCCTGTCGGTCTTGGTATCCGCGTTGACCACCTCTATCTGCATGCCAAGAAGCCCGCCGGCGGCATTGATTTCGCCGATACGGATCATCGCGGCATCCTGGGCAGGCTTGTCATAGGCCTGCATGAAGCCGGATTCCGCCGTCGCAAAACCGACCACGATCCGATCATCCTGCGCCATGGCTGGCAGTGACACCACCCCCGTCGCGATCATCGTGAAGGTCAAGAATTTCCCTATTCGCATCTTTCCACTCCCTTTTCTGAAACTCAGGTTTCCTTGCCGGGTTGCCCCGGATCTTCTGGTCTGGCGCGTGGCCAGGTCAGTTCGCGGTTGCCCATCATCCCGGTGGGACGAAAGGCAAGAATGACGATCATCACGATGCCGAGCGCAATCTCCTGCACTCCGTTGGGGATGCCGATGGTCGTGGTGCCAAGGGTCACGCCGGCCTCCAGCCAGCGCAGCGCCTGAATAAGGCTCGACAAGACCAGCACGCCGATCACAGCACCTGAAAGGCTGCCCATGCCGCCCACGACCAGCATGGAAAGCGTGGTAAAGGTCAGGCCCAGATAGAAGGTGTCGGGCGTCACCACACCGATCGAATTGGCAAAAAGCGCGCCACCCATGCCCATCACCGCCCCCGAGATGACAAAGGCAACAAGCCGTTCGCGCGGCAGATCAATGCCCGAGGCAGAGGCGGCCGTCGCCTCGTCCCGCGCCGCGCGCAGCGCAAGGCCAGAGCGGCTGATCGCATGGGCCCAGGCAATGAAGATCGCGATGATCGCTGCAATCAGAAACGGCCAGATCGTACGAACAATCGGAATCCCCACGACCGAAGAGGTGGCGCCGGTCACATCTTCCCAGTTGGAATAGATCGTGTTGATCATGGCGAGCATGGCAAAGGTCGCGATAGAGGCGGCAATCCCCGAAAGCCGCATCAAGATCTTGCCAAAGATCGCCGCCCATATGGCCGCCCAGCCCGCCGCCAGCAACGCGCCGGCCCAATAGGGCAGTTGCAGGGCCATTAGCCAGTCCGGCAGGCCCGGCAAAAGCGTTTGCTTCATCATCGGCGGCATGGTCAGCCAGGCCGCAGCATAGCCGCCAAGGCAGGTAAAACCTGCATGACCAAAAGAGATCACCCCCGAATTGCCTACGAAAATGTAAAGACCGACCACCAGGGTAACGCGCAGGAAAATGTCGATGATCGTCTGGTTGAAGGGTTTGGAACCGATCAGCATGGCAAGGACCGCAAATGCGATCAGCAATGCCGATAACAACAGCGGCGTGGCGATGGTGCGGCGGGCGATAGAGGCGCGTTGTGCCATCTCAGACCCTCTCTTTCGTGCCGCGTCCGGCCAACAGGCCTTGCGGGCGGAAAATCAGCACAAGGATCACCGCACCGTAGACGAAAGCATCGCGGAAAGGGCGCGCATCGATAGAAAGCGACACCTGCATGACCACCGATGCCGCCCCCAGCAGAAACCCGGCCAGCACGGCACCGGGCAGGCTTCCCAGCCCACCGATGACCGTGGCAATAAAGGCCATCAGCATCACATTCGCGCCCATCTGGATATCGGCCGTGCCGGTCTGGCTGCCAAGGATCAGGCCGATGGCCGCCGCCAACGCGCCTGACAGGGCAAAGGCCCCCATGATGACCCGGTTGGCCCGCACCCCCAACATCCGCGCCATGGTGAAATTTTCGGCCGCCGCACGCATTTCAAGACCAAAGCGGGTGCGCCGCAGAAAGTTGGTAAGGCCAAGAAGGATAAGGATCGTCGCCGCGATGGTGATGATTTGCAGCAAAGGGATACGCGCCCCAAGAATTTCCACCGGCTGGCTCAGTTGCGGCAACAACGAAATTGACTTCGGTCGGCTGGAAAAGAGCATCAGCAGAAAATAGCGAATGACAAATCCCAGCGCGAAAGACGCGATCATCATCGTCGCCGGGCTGGCATTTCGGAACCGGCGAAAGACGGTGATTTCCGCCAGGACCGAGATCCCCGCCCCCATTGCCAGCACGAAGGGGATCAGAAAATACCAGGGCAGGCTGCCGGCCATGACAATCGCCACCACATCGGTCGAGGGCCACAAAAGCGCAAAGACAGAAAAGGCGATCACATCGCCATGGGCAAAATTCACAAGCCGCATCACCCCGAAAATCAAGGCAATACCAAGCGCACCAATCGCATAAAGCGAACCAAGGCTGAGGGCGTCAAAAATGATCTGCAGAAAAGCTGACATCAATTTTCCCCATAACCGAAATAGGCGGATTGCATGGCCTCATGTTGGCCCATCGTACGGGCGTCGCCGTCCAGAACCACCTCGCCACCACGCATCAGGATCATCCGGCCGCCAGTCAACATCGCCCGGGTGGTGCTTTGCTCGACGATCAGCAGGGTCAGCTGCCGCTGGCTGCGCAACGCCATCAGCCGTTCGTAAACCTGGTCGATGATATTGGGCGCCAGACCAAGCGAAGGTTCGTCAATGGCGATCAGGCGCGGGTTGGTCATCAGCGCCCGCCCGATGACCAGCATCTGCTGTTGGCCGCCCGACAACAGTCCGGCCTGAAAATGCCGCCGTTCCTTGAGGATGGGGAAGGTCTGATAGACTTCTTCCAGCGCGGTATCAAGACGCGCGCGCCAGCCACGGTCGCGGGCCAGCATGCCAGTGCCAACCAAGAGATTTTCCTCGATTGTCAGCGATCCGAATACATCGCGCCCCTCCGGCACCATCGACAGGCCCAGGCGGGCAATATCCTCTGGCGCATGGCCGGTGATATCATGCCCGCTAAAATCGATCCGGCCGCCAGAGGGCGGCACAACCCCGGCCACGGCCCGCAAGAGCGACGACTTGCCCGCGCCGTTCGGGCCGGTGATGAACAGGATCTCACCTTCTGCCAGGGCCAGGGTGACCTGACGCACAGCGGTCAGGCGGCCATAACGGACAGTCACGTCGGATAGCGCAAGCAGGCTCATTCCCCGACCTCCATCACCGGCAGATCGGTTTCGGTTGCCGTACCCATATAGGCATGACGCACCTTTTCAGAGGCGCGAATAGCGGCTGGTTCGCCTGCCTCGATCACAAGGCCACTGTCGAGAACCACGATATGATCGCAAAGGTTCAGCACCAGCCCGACATTATGTTCGATAAGCAGGACGCCGCAGCCCATCTCGCCCGCAATGCGGCGGATCAGCGCCGAGAGGTCTGCGGCCTCTTCTGCATTCATCCCTGCGGCGGGTTCGTCCAGCAGTACGAATCCGGGTTTGCCCATCAGCGCTCGGCCAATCGCGACCCGCCGTTCGTCGGCATAGGAAAGCGTGCCGGCAATCCGGTCGGCAAGGGCAGCGATGCCAACCCATTCCAGCATCGCGTCGGCATCCGCAACGGCCGCACGGCGGCTTTGACCAAGGCCGACACCCGTCACTTCCAGGTTGTCGATAACGGCAAGGTCCCGGAAAAGCCGCCCGCCCTGAAATGTCCGGGCAATGCCCTTGCGACGGATCTCGTGCGGCTTTAGCCCGGTAAGTGCGGCGCCATCCAGCGTCACTGCCCCGCTTGACGGCTCCTGAAAGCCGGTCATGGCATTGACCAACGTGGTCTTGCCTGCGCCATTCGGGCCGATCAACCCGGTGATGCGGCCCGGCGTCACCTCCAGGTCCACCGCGCTGAGCGCAGTAAGCCCGTCAAATGTCGCCGTAACCTGTTGCGCACAAAGCTGCTGCATCACCCGCCCTTTCGCCCCCTGGTCAGAAGGTAAGAGCCGCTTTCATCCAGAACCGCCTTCCAGCCCGGTTCGATCACTATAGTCGTTGTGATCTCTTCGATGATTGCAGGGCCGCTGATCTTGGCCCCTGCCCCAAGTTGCCCCCCGTCATAGACCGGTGTTTTCACCCGGCGGCCATCGGCCGAAAAGACGGCATCGCGATGCCCCTTTTGCGCGGCCGAAATAGCACCTCCCTTGGCAAGCGCCATGCGCTTGGGCTTTTCCACGCGCCCATAGACTGTGCTTTCGATATTCACGGATTCGACCGTCGAATGACGCTCCGAATAGGTGTAAAGCTGCTCGTGACGACGGTGGAACGCCTCCTTGACCTTGCCTATGGATTTACCGTCCACCTTGAAGGTGTCGATCTCGACCGTGCATTCGTGAACCTGACCGACATAGCGCATATCAAGGCTGCGGCGGATGACGATATCCTTTCTACCAAAACCGTCGGCCTTAAGATGCGCGATGCCTTGCGCCTCTATCTCATTGAAAAGGCTGTCGATCTTTGCATAGGCCGCGTCATTGTCCAGCCGCAGGGGTGCAGTGGCCATATAGTTGTATTTCACATCCGAAATGATCTGGCCAAAGGCACAGAGGCCGGAGGCCAGCTTGGGCAGGACAATGGTTCCAATACCCATCTGATCTGCCAAGGCGCAGATATGCGCCGCTGTCGCCCCACCGGCGCCAACCAGCACAAAGTCGCGCGGGTCATACCCCCGTTCGACGGTTACGCGCCGGATGCCATTGACCATATTGGCATTGACGATCGTATACATGCCATAGGCCGCCCGCTCGACCGAGAGCCCCAAGGGATCGGCAAGCCGGGTCTTGACCGCCTCTCGCGCCAGTTTCGCATCAAGCGGCAGGCGGCCCCCCACCAGCCCCTCTGGGTTAAGATAGCCCAGCACCAGATTCGAGTCCGATACGGTCGGCTCGTGCCCGCCCTGCCCGTAACAGGCCGGACCTGGGTCAGAACCGGCCGATTGCGGCCCCATCTGCATCAGACCCATCTCATCGATCCAGCCAATGGAACCGCCCCCGGCCCCCAGCGTTTCCACCTGAATCATCGGCACGCCAATACGGTAGCGCAGAAAGTCGATATTCTTGTTGATATTGGTGGTCCCATCCTTGGTCAGCGTGATGTCAAAGGAGGTGCCGCCCATATCGACGGTAATCACGTCACGCTTGCCGAATGGCTCACAGACATGCAGACCCGCCTCCGGCGCCGAGGCGGGGCCGGAGTTGATGGCATAGACCGACCGGTCCGTCATCGCCTGCCCGATGGCCAACCCGCCGTTCGACTGATAGTAACGCACCGGCTGCTTGGCGCCGTGCTGCTGAAAATAGGCATCCACTGCCGCCACATATTGCTTCATCACCGGCGCGAGATAGGCGTTGACCACCGCGGTTGATGTCCGGGTATATTCGCGGACCTGCGGATAGAGTTCCGAACCAAGGGTCAGGATCACGCCCGGCATCATCTCGCGCACAATTTCGCCTGCCCGGCGTTCATGATCGGGCCGAAGCACCGACCAGACAAAGCTGATCGCCACCGTTTCGACCCCTTCGGCCCGAAAGGCTTCGCAGGCTGCGCGCACGTCCTCTTCCGTCAAGGGCTGACGGACCGAGCCGTCCGAAAGAACCCTTTCGCGCACGCCGCGCCGCAGATAGCGCGGCACCAGCATTGTTGCCGGTGGATATTCGGGGTCATAGCGGTAGCCGTCTTCCTTGTGCCCCAGTCTGATTTCCAGCGAATCCTCGTGCCCCGCTGTGCAGATCAGGCCGGTTTTCGCCCCCTTGTGCTGGATCAGCGCATTCAGTCCCACGGTCGTGCCATTGATGCACAGATCACAGTTGGCGATGACCTTTTCCGCCGGGACGCCAAGATCGTCAGAGATAAGCTTCAACCCGTTGCGAATGGCCTGCGTCGGGTCTTGCGGGGTTGAAAGCGCCTTATAAAGCCTGACCTGCCCGCTTTTGTCGGCCAGAACAAAGTCAGTGAAGGTGCCGCCAGCGTCGATGCCAAGCCGAAAATCGGTTCTCATGTTCCGGCCCCCCTCAGTTCGCCGCTACGCGCCGACCGGCACGCAGGGCATTGGTGGCAGCCAGATCGACAGCGAGAGAGGCTGGATCCGAAATGATGACGCCGTAATCTTCCTTGGCGCCCTTTATCGACACAAGGCCATTGCGGACATCGGCCATGACCTTTTCGACCGCCCGCTCCATCGGGTCGCCGTAACCACCACCACCGGGGTTCATATTGGTGATGCGGTCACCGGGCTTGATTACTTCAATGACATTCTCGCGGATTGTCTTGGCCGCGCCGCCCTTGACCAGTTCCAACCGCCCGACCTTTTCATCGACCATGGCAGAGCCAGCCCCGGCGGCCCCAACCGCTGGAATACGCCGCCCTTCGCCAAAGGTGATAAAGGTCATGTCGTCATTTAGCGGCTCAACTTCCCAGGCCGTGCCGGAACCGCCACGAAACTTGCCCGCGCCGCCGCTGTCGGTCATCAGCGAGTAGCGGTGGATGATAATCGGATAGCTATATTCCAACAGTTCCACATCGCCAGAGGTCAACGCGCCGAAACAACATTCCGGCCCACAGGCGTGCCAACCATCCTGACTGGGTGTTGCCCCGGCACCGCTGATGATCGTGGCCAGAACCATGGTCACATATTCCTCATCATGCCGCTTGTCCCAACCGGCGATATTCAACCCGTTCGCATGACCCCAAGAGGCAGAGACTTTGGACGGCACCGCCTTTTCAAAAGCCAGCCGCACCGCGTCTGTCAGCGTTTCCATCGGCGTGGTGGTGCAGTTCATGTGAGGGGCGGGTTCCTTGGCATTGCACAGGGTTCCCTTCGGCCCCATGTCGACCGAGATGCAGCGATATAGCCCTTCGTTATAGGGGGGCGGCAGCTGGGCGAACATCATCAGGCCCAGATAGACACCGGAATAGCTGTTACCCTCGTAAGAGTTGATGAAATAGGGGATCTGCGGCGGCGAGGAAATCTCGATATGACAATTGTCATCCTTGATAGTGACCTTTGCCCTGATCTCGAAATCCCCGAAACCGTGGCCCGCATCCTCCAGAATGGCCGAACCTTCATAGCTGCCGTCCGGCACACTGGCGATCAGCCCGCGCATCTGCTTCTCGGCCATGTCGAGAAGGGTTTCGATACAGGCGTCAACCTCTGCCTCACCGTATTTTTGCAGCATCGCCAGAAGGGCCCGCTCCCCCACCTGACAGGCACCGATCAGCGCATTGAAATCGCCTTCCTGATCACGCCGCGCCCGCATGTTTGTCAGGATGAAGTTCAGCACATCCTTGCGCGGCACCCCCCGGTCCCAGATCTTGACCGGCGGAATGCGCAGGCACTCGGCGTATATTTCCTTGGCATTCGGGTTGTAACCTGCCGGAACCGGGCCGCCGATATCGGTCAGATGGCCCTTGCAGACGGTCCAGTATTTCAACTTTCCCTTCCAGAACACCGGTTTGTAAAAGCAGGTATCTATCGCGTGGCTGCCGCCCCAAGCCGGGTCATTGTGAATAAGCAGATCGCCTTCGTGAATGTCGTCACCGAAATAGCCCGCCACCACCTTCATCGCCGGGATAAGGCTGCCAAGATGGATCGGGATGTCCTGACCCTGCAGGATCATCTCCGGTACTGCATTGAAAAGAGCCGTCGAATAATCATGCGCCAGATTGAACACGCTTGACCGCGCGGTCTTCTCAAGGCTCAGCGTCATTTCGCGCTGTGTGGTTTCCAATATTCCGCGCACCACCGACAGTGTTATCGGATCGACCTTTACATTCTTCTTCTTGGCCGGTTTCGCCATCACAGCACCTCTCTCTTGGGGCCGCACGATGGAACGCTCTCCGGGCCACTCGTCTGACCGAATCGCGCAGATCCAATGTCGCGCGGCGTTCTCTTCACCGTTGCAAGAGGCAGGCTAGCGTCTCGATCCCGCACAGGTCTTTGCAACAGGCGCACGGGTTTTTGACGCAGAGCGCATTCGCGCGCCAAAGGATCATTCGCCCCTTTACACAAGGGGTTCGGGAGCCTCAGACTGATTGGCAGGAGGGGCCGGCGATGAAGAGTATGATAACCACCAAGGGCATGGATCAGGCGGCGCGTAGTCGTCACTGGCACGAAACGATCAGCCGCACCTACTTTCCGCTCGACCTGACTTTCCGCCGGCCAGAGGCCTTTGATGGGGAACTGACGAGCTGGCAGCTTGGCCAAGTATCCCTGTCCAGGCTGACATCTGATGCGCTCTTGTACCGGCGCCTGCCCCGGCATCTTGCCGTTCAAAGCGCCGAGGAGTTTCTTGTGACGGTTCCTGCCAAGTCCGAGGTCCGTTTCAGTCAGTGCGGCAAGGATGTGCGCGCCAATCCCGGCGCCTTCATCATAGAGCGCAGTCACGAGCCCTATGACTTCAGCCACGCCGAGGCGGCAGATCTGTGGGTAATGAAACTTTCGTCCGATATGCTGGGCGGGCGAGTGCGCGCGCCAGACCGTTTCTGTTCGCTTGAATTTGACGCGTTGAACGGTGCCAATGGACTTTTTGTCGATATGCTGCACCTGGTTCCCAATCGCTATGAGGCGATGAGTGAAGAAGTGCGTGCCACCGTCGGCCGCCAGTTGGTCGACCTTCTGGCCCTTGCCCTTCAGGCCGACGAACGGGTGCTGAGTTCCGGCCACTCCTCGGTGCGCGCCGGGCATCTGGCCCGGATCGAGGCGTTTGTGCACCGCAACATCGATGACCCCGGCCTTGGTCCAGAAGCGGTGGCGGCGGGATGCGGTATCTCTGTGCGCTACCTGCATGAACTGCTGCGCGACACGAACACGACCCTTGGCCAATGGATCCGAGACCGCAGGTTGCAGGCAGCGCACGAAGATCTTTCCGACCCGACCAACCGGCGCAGTATCGGCGAAATCGCCTATGCCAGGGGCTTTGCCGATCAGGCGCAATTTTCCCGCACCTTCCGGGCCCAGTTCGGACAGACCCCGAAAGAGTTGCGCGCCCAACACCGAAGGATGCAAACGCCCTGACCCGCACCAAAAGGGCCGGTGCAAACCGGGCCGTTTCGGTGGCGTTTGGGATCGGCAGGCGTAAGTCATATCTCCCTTCCCGAAAACCTCACCCGCGGCCAAGATGGTCGCGCACGCGCTGCAGCGCTTTTTGCCGGTCCGCGCGGGCCGCCAAGGCCTGATCCATCGTGACTTCGACAAATCTGGTCGGGCTGTGGGGTTGAAGCTGGCCGATCAGGTCCATGTCGGCAGAGATCACCGTCCCCACCATCATGTAGCCGCCGCCAGAGACCGCATCGCGGTGCAGGACGATCGGCTCTGTCCCGCCCGGCACCTGGATCGACCCATAAGGATAGCAGGCATCGACAATGTTGGACGGGTTGGACCCGGCGCCAAATGGCGGCTCTCTCGGCACGAAATCAAGCGGATTGCCACCCTTGAACCGGTATCCGATCCGGTCGGCCTCTGGCGCAACTTTCCAGGTATCGGCAAAGAACCTCTTGCCGCTTTCGGCAGTGATCCGGTGCCAGTAGAGGCCGGGCAACATGCGCAACTCCGCCGGATTGCCCGGCATCCTGCGCAAGGCAGCCGGAACCGACGCGGCCTTGCCCGCCCCGGCGCCCTTGCCTACGGGCAGACTGTCCCCCGCGACAAGCGCACGGCCCTCGTGCCCGCCCAATGCACCCAACGTATAGGTAGAACGGGATCCTAGCTTGCTTGGCACGTCAATGCCGCCGGACACCGCGATATAGGCGCGCGCACCGCTTTTCAGAAAGCCAAAGGACAGCCGGTCACCAGCCTTGAGCGTGATGGCCGACCAGCTTTCACGCTCTTCCCCGTTGACTTTCGGCGGCAGGTCGCCGCCGGTTACTGCGACGGTGGCCGGGGCAGTGAATTCCAACTCCGGGCCTAGAAAGACTGCCTCCATAACCGCCGCGCCTTCGTCATTTCCAACCAGCATGTTGGCAGCGCGCAGAGCAAACCGGTCCATGCCGCCAGACAGGGGAATACCCACATGATAATAACCTGGGCGGCCCAGATCCTGTACGGTCGTCGACAAACCGGGTGTGATTACCTTAACGGCCATGGAGCACCTCCATCAGCTTGGCATTGGTGCCATCGATGTCCTTGTTGAAGTCGGACAGGCTGAAGGAACATTCGCGGATGACCGGCTCGTACCGATTGCGCTCCACCTCCTCCAGTGCCGCGTCATATTCGTCGCGCCCTATCGGCTTCCACTTGACGATATCGCCCGGTTTGAACAGGCACATATTGTCCGACAGGTAATTCACCTTTTGGCTCGGGTCATAGATCGGCATCGGTGTCACGCCGAACATCTGATAGCCACCTGCGCCGCGCACCGAATAGATGCAGGAAAAGCAACCGCCATAGCCGACGGTCAGTTTGGGCGTATCGGTGCGGGGGCGCAGGTATTTCGGCACTTCGATCTGCCGCTGACGCTCCACCATCTGGTAAAGAAACGGCAGCCCGGCCACAAAGCCGACCATGGAAACGAACCAGGGGCTGCCCGCATGGGCCCGGATGAATTCGTCCACCGATTTGAAACCATTTATCTCTGCTGCATATTCGATGTCGGTCGAATTTGGGTCCTGATGACGCTCGCGAAACCGCATCAACGTCTCATGAGTCCAGGGATCCTGATAGTAGACAGGGATTTCCATGATCCGGGTCTTCAGGCTTGCGTCAGACTTGGATGCCGCCCCTTCCATGGACTTCAGCTCTTTCAACAGATCGTCAGGGCGGATCAAATCAGGATTGTACTTGATTTGAAAACTGGCGTTCGCCGGACAGATTTCTGTTACACCGCGGATGGCAGCTTCCCGCACGCCGTTTGTCATCGACAGGCTGGTAAAGAACGCCTCCAAGGACATCGCTTCGGAGACTTCGGCAAAGATATGTTCGTCGCCGCCAAAGGTAAATCGGATCGACATGGCCCCTCCCTTCGTCAGAGTTGTTTGTCGGGCCCAAGCGCGCCCGCATGTGTTTCAAGCCAGCCCTCAAGCCAGCGCGTATGAAATTCGCCGCCCCGGACCTCCGGGTCGCGGGCAAGTGCTTCGAACAGGGGTTTGGTCGTCTTCATCCCGTCGATCTGCAGCTCGTCCAGCGCCCGCTGCAACCGGGCAATCGCCGCGCCGCGGTCTTCGCCATGGACGATCAACTTGGCCAGCAGAGAGTCGTAAAAGGGCGGTACCTGATAACCGGGATAGAGCATGGAATCGAAACGCACGCCTGGCCCCCCCGGCAGGCGCAGACTGCCCACAACCCCCGGAAAGGGCGCGAAATCACGCGACGGATCTTCGGCGTTGATCCGCACTTCTATTGCATGGCCTTTGACCTTGATCGCCGACTGAGCTAGCCGCAGCGGCTCGCCAGCCGCTATCCTGAGGCCTTCGGCAACAAGATCGATACCCGTGATCATTTCTGTCACCGGATGTTCGACCTGAATACGGGTATTCATTTCGATGAAATAGAAACGGTCCGCCGCCTCGTCATAAAGATATTCGACGGTGCCAGCGCCGGAATAACCAACTGCGCGCGCCAGTTGTACCGCACTTTGGCATAGCGACTGACGAAGAGGTTCCGACAGGGCCTGTGCAGGCGCCTCTTCCCAAACTTTCTGGCGGCGGCGTTGCAGCGAACATTCGCGTTCAAAGCAATGAACAGCGTCGGTGCCGTCGCCCAGAACCTGAACCTCTATATGGCGGGCCCGCTCGATCACTTTTTCCATGTAAAGGCCGCCGTCGCCAAAGGCAGCCAATGCCTCCGCCTCAGCTTGCGGAAAGGCGCTTTCAAATTCCGCCAGCGTCTTGGCAATGCGGATACCGCGCCCGCCGCCACCCGCCGCTGCCTTGATCATCACCGGAAAGCCGGTCGCCTGCAGAACCTGCCGTGCCGCTTCTATCCCCGCCACGCGACCGTCGGACCCCGGCACAACCGGCACTCCGGCCGCCGCAGCCGCAGACCTTGCCGAAACCTTGTCTCCCATCAGCCGGATGGCATCGCCCGATGGGCCCACGAATCTTAACCCCGCCGCCGCAACCGCATCGGCAAAGGCCGCGTTTTCGGCCAGAAAACCATATCCGGGATGCAGGCTGTCACAGCCATGTTCGCGTGCGGCCTTCAGGATGGAGTCAATATCAAGATAGCTTTTCCGCGCTGCCGGCGGGCCGATATTCGCCGCCTCGTCCGCAATCTGCACATGCAGCGCCGTAGCATCCGCATCGGAATAGACCGCAACAGTGGCGATACCCAGATCACGCGCGGCACGGATGATCCTTACAGCGATTTCGCCCCGGTTCGCGATAAGCAGCTTTTTCAACATCAGTCGAGTGTCGCCAAAACGGCGCCCGCCATGATCGGCTCTTCGTTATCCACCACAAAACGGATATTTTTGCCGCTGACCTCTGATTTCACCTCGTGAAAGCTTTTCATCACCTCGACCAGACCGATGACATCTCCCACCGCGACAGCGTCACCGTCAGCCTTGAAGGGTGGCTTGTCCGGGGCAGAAGCGCGGTAAAACGTTCCTGGAAGTGGTGACAGGATCTCGGCCATAGTGTCTCCTTTCAATTGGTGTAGGTAGCGATTGCCCGGCTGACTGCGCGGGCGATGTCGAGCGCATTGGGCGTGTCGGAATGGATGCAGATCGAGTCGCAGCGCACCGGAATATCGCTGCCATCGGTTGCGGTACCTTTGCCTTCCTCGATTGCGCGAAGGCAACGTTTCGCCATCAGATCGGGATCCTTTGCGTCATGTTCCATCGTGACGATCAGGCTTCCATCCGGGCGATATTCCAGATCGGCATAGAATTCCGAAACCATCCGATGGCCACGCGCCGGATAGACCTTGTCATGCAGGGTTCCCGCCATCCCGAAAAGCGGCACCTTGAAAACATCGGCGGCATCACAGACCGCATTCGCTATATCTTCTTGCCGCGCCGCCATGCCGTAAAGACTTCCGTGAGGCTTGATGTGGTTCAGAACCATCCCTTCGGCCTTCAGAAACCCAGCCAGCGCGCCGATCTGATAGATCAGGCAATTGGCCATCTCTTCGCGGCCGATCTTCATCTCCCGGCGGCCAAAACCTTGCAGATCCGGCAATGACGGATGTGCGCCCACCTTCACCCCGTGATCCCGCGCCAGACGCACGGTGCTGCGCATGTGATTGAAGTCAGACGCGTGAAATCCGCAGGCTACATTGGCGACATGGATGAAGGGCATCATCCCCGCATCGTCGCCCATTCGGTAAAGACCGAAGCTTTCGCCCATATCGCAATTGATGGTGACGGCCATTACCTCCCCCCCAAGGTTGCAAGGCAGTTGTGAAGAGTGTGCAGTGAGTCCCAAATATTGTAAAATCAGAAAAATAATTTTCTAATATCAGAAAATCAGATATGAAAAGACATGTCGCTCACACTGAAACAAATCCGCTATTTCATCGCCGCCGCCGAAACCGGCCAGATCAGCCATGCGGCGATGGAGATGAACATATCCCAGTCAGCCGTTACCGCGGCCATCCAATCGCTGGAGGCACTTCTTGGCGTGCGGTTGTTGGAGAGGACTTCCTCTGGCGTCTCCCCGACGATAGAGGGCGTGCGCTTTTTGAACCATGCGCGCAATATCGCCGCCGCCGTGGAAGAGGCTGCCCGCAGCCCTTTGCGGGAATCTCACACTCTGGCCGGTAAGTTCCGCATGGCGGTGACTTATACTGTTGCCGGCTACTACATGCCGCGCCACCATGCGCGGTTTCGTGCGGCCTATCCGGAGATCGAGCTGGAACTGGTGGAACTGCCGCGGGCCGAGATTGAAAAGGGCTTGCTGGATGGCTCGGTCGATCTGGCTGTCATGCTCGTTTCAAACCTCGCCAATCATGAGGATCTGAGTTACGAAACCCTGTTTCGCTCGCATCGGCGGTTGTGGCTGCCAAGCTATCACAGGCTTCTTGGCCAGTCAGAAATCACGCTGGCCGATATCGCCAGAGAGCCATATGTGATGCTGACGGTGGACGAGGCCAGCAGGACCGCCGGGCGCTACTGGGAAGCAGCTGGTCAGAGGCCGAATATCGTCTTTTCAACCAGCTCGGTGGAGGCGGTCCGTTCGATGGTGGCCGCCGGGATGGGCGTGACGATCCTGTCCGACATGGTCTATCGCCCTTGGTCGCTGGAAGGCCAGCGGATCGAACTTCAGTCGCTGAAAGACCAGGTGCCCAGCATGGATGTCGGTCTCGCCTGGTCGCGCAGCCGCCCGCTTGCCCCCGCTGCCGAGCTTTTCCGCGCCTTTATCTCTGTGACCATGGGTGGTGGTGGCTGACCGCCCGCAACTGGGCAGAGCTCCACCAGCGGCAATATGTTGATGGTTTCCTCTACACTATCCTTTCAAGGCTCCACCCGACTTGTGTCAGCCTGACAGCAGAGCTCTGATACTCGCACTTTTTCCAAACGCCAGGTTGCCGATCAGCATTGGCGAAGTACGGTTGCATTACAGACGGGCGTGGCGATGTCTCAAATAAGATCACGACGGCGGCGTCCGATTGCGCAAACGCGCTTGCGCGGCGGCGACC
>JBARVM010000097.1:0-10742 GCA_049646265.1 Paracoccaceae bacterium | reverse complement strand
CGGCATCAGGGGGAAACGGATGAGCGGCACCAACAGTCTGTCGATATTGGAAAGGCTTGTCGCCTTCCCCTCTGTCAGCGCCGAAAGCAACCTGCCGATCATCGACCATATCAGCGGTTTTCTGGCAGAGCGTGGCTTTACGCTGCACCGCGTCACCGATCCGGGCGGCAACAAGGCCGGGCTTATCGCCCGGCTTGGACCAGCCGACGGGGCGGGGATCATGCTTTCGGGCCATACGGATGTGGTGCCGACCGCCGGGCAAAGCTGGACCTCGGACCCTTTTCAACTGCGTCATGGCGGGGACCGCGTCTTTGGCCGGGGCACGGCGGACATGAAGGGTTTTCTGGCCGCGATGCTATCCTTGGCCGATCGTGCCCGGTCTGCCCGCCTGCAGGAGCCGTTGACGCTGGTCTTTTCCTGGGACGAGGAATTGGGCTGTCTTGGCATTCCCCATATGCTGCCCGATTTAACAGAGCTGCTGCCGGTGCCCCGGCTCTGTATCGTCGGCGAACCGACAGAGATGCAGATCGCGCTTGGACACAAGGGCAAGATTGCGCTTGGCGCCAGCTGCAGCGGCATGGCTGGTCATTCAGCGATGGCGCCCGATTTCGTCAATGCCATCCATCTCGCCACGGACCTTGTGGCGGGGATCCGGCAGTTGCAGGAAAAGATCGCCCGCGACGGCGCGCGTGACGAAGCCTATGACATCCCCTATGCCACCTTGCATGTCGGCAAGATTGCGGGCGGGCGGGCTTTGAACATCGTGCCCGATCTGGCGACGCTCGACTTTGAATGCCGCTATCCGGCCTGTCAGGAGTTGGAACCTATACTGGCAGATATCCGGGCGCTGGCCGCCTCTGTCGCGGCAACTTACCAGCGCAAATCGGCCGATATCCGGGTGGATCTTGGCACGCTCTTTGCCTATCCCGGGCTTGGCGTGGCGCCCGACCGGCCAGAGGTGCGGCTCTTGCAGCAATTCGTTCCCAGTGCCGCCCATATCAAGGTCGCCTACGGGACCGAGGCGGGCTATTTTGACCAGATTGGTATTCCGACGCTGGTCTGCGGGCCGGGCTCCATGGAGCAGGGGCACAAGCCGGACGAGTTCATCACCCTGTCGGAACTGGCCCGTTGCGACGCCATGTGCGACCGTATCCTTGCCTATCTGAGCGTGGCCGCCTGATGCGGGCCAGCCCTGGGGCAGCCGGGCATCAGACCAGAATCGGGCCGAACGTATCCGGCAGCCCCGCGCCCGCTTGCGCCAAATCGGCCCGGCAGCGCGCGACGATGAAATCGGTAAAGCTGCGGATCTTTGGATCGCGCAGGCGGCGGTGCTGGGTCAGGCAGGACAGTTGCACCGGATAGGGCGGCGTTTCGGTCGCCACCGGCACCAACGCGCCGGATTTCAGATGCTCGGCAATCTCGAAGATCGGTTTCAGGATTATGCCGCGCCCGCTGAGCGCCCAACTGGTCAGAACATCGCCGTCATCCGTCTCGAACGGGCCTGAAACCTCGAACCGGCGCGGCCCTTCCGGGGTGCGCAATGTCCACTGAAATTCGCGGGCACCGGGAAAGCGCAGGTTCAGGCAATCATGCCGGTCATTGATCAGACTGTCGCCATCAACCGGGTTGCCGCGCCGGGCGATATAGTCGGGGGCCGCACATAAAAGACGGCTGCAATCGGCGACCACGCGCAATTTCAGGCTGCTGTCATCCAGCGGCCCCATGTGAAAGGCCATGTCGAGCCCCTCGGCGATCACGTCGATCTTGCGGTCCGACAGGCGCAGGCGCACATCGACCTGCGGGTAATCATCCTTGAATTCCGGCACATGCGGCGCGATGAAACGCCGCCCGACCCCAAGCGGCGCCGAGACAAAGATCGACCCGCGCAGGTTGAGCGTGGAGACCATGACAGCCGCCTCGGCATCATCTATCGCCTCCAACACCTTTTGTGCGCCATCATAGAAAAGACGACCGTTTTCAGTCGGTTGCAGGCGGCGGGTCGTGCGGTTGAAAAGCCTGATCCCCAGATGTTTCTCCAGTTCCGCCACCCGCGCCGAGGCAACGGCGGGCGAGGTGCGCTGATCGCGGGCCGCCGCCGACATGGAGCCAAGATCAAAGACCCGCACGAACATCTTGAGGTTATTCACATAAGACATCATCGCCCCCATGAAAGGTCGCCTGTTATGGCACCGCCACGCGCCCATTATTATTCGGTATTATTTGAAAGTCATGGTCTATTAATGGCATTATCACGAAGATACTCCTCGGTATAGTCTGCCAATCAAGAAGGAGAATGCAGCCATGTATGATTTCTATATTCTTGCCAGCTGGTTGGAGTTTGCGGTGCGCTGGTTGCATGTGATCACCGCCATCGCCTGGATCGGTTCCTCCTTCTATTTCATTGCGCTGGACCTTGGGTTGCACCGTGATCGCAATCTGGCCAGCGGCGCGGATGGCGAGGAATGGCAGGTCCATGGCGGCGGCTTTTACCATATCCAGAAATATCTGGTGGCGCCGGATCAGATGCCCGGCGACCTTGTCTGGTTCAAATGGGAAAGCTATGCCACCTGGCTGTCGGGCTTTGCCCTGCTAAGTCTTGTCTATTACCTTGGTGCAGATCTTTTCCTTGTGGATCCTGAAGTGATGGACCTGGCCGTCTGGCAGGCGATTGCCATCTCTGTCGGCTCGCTTGCCTTTGGCTGGCTGGCCTATGACCAGATCTGCAAATCGCGTTTTGGCGATGACAATGCCAGGCTGATGATCGGCCTTTACGTGATTTTGGTGGGGATGGCCTGGTTCTATACCCATGTCTTTTCCGGCAGGGCGGCACTTTTGCACCTTGGCGCCTTTACCGCCACGATCATGAGCGCCAATGTCTTCATGATCATCATTCCCAACCAGAAGATCGTGGTAGCGGACCTGATCGCTGGCCGCACGCCGGACGCCAAATATGGCAAGATCGCCAAGCAGCGTTCGACCCACAATAATTACCTGACGCTGCCAGTGATCTTCATGATGCTGTCAAACCATTATCCGCTGGCCTTTGCGACCGAATACAATTGGGCAATAGCCAGCCTTGTCTTCCTGATGGGCGTCACCATCCGCCACTGGTTCAATTCGCAACATTCCCGCCAAGGCAATCCGCATTGGACATGGGCCGTAACTGTCCTTCTTTTCGTGCTGGTGGCGTGGCTCTCGACAGCACCGATGTTCCGATCCGACGATCAGGCCGCGGCAAAGCCGCTGCCCGCCAGCGCACAGAAATTCGCGGCGGCGGCGGATTTTCCGCAGGTGCAGGACATCATCCTTGGCCGCTGCTCCATGTGCCACGCCAAAGAGCCGAGCTTTGAGGGCATCCATTGGGCGCCCAAGGGGGTCCTTTTGGAAACGCCTGACGAAATCGCGGCCTTGGCGCGCGAAATCTATCTGCAGGCGGGCGTGACCCATGCGATGCCACCGGCCAACGCCTCCTACATCGAGCCGGATGAGCGGGCCAAGATTGTCGCCTGGTTTCAGGCGGTGACGCAGGGCTGATGGTTCTGGCGCTAAGTCGCCCCACCCAAGAGATAGGGGAACCAGTCTTCGCGCAGCCTTTGCCCCGCAACCATGCCATGCCCCGGATAGGGGGGCGAGGTGCGCCCGGGCCTTTCCACATAGCGTGCATCATCGCCAACAAGCCGCAGCGAAAAGGCGCGCCGGCGCTTTGCCGCGACGTTGCCGCGTGCGCCATGCAAGGTGCGGAAGTGAAAGGCAACCGCATCGCCCGGCTCCATCTGCCATTCGCGTATCGGCATGGATTCGGCGTCGGGGTCTGGCACGGGCATGTATTTTTCGGGATTGGGGTAGAAACTGGTTTCGGCCAGCCAGCGGGTTGGCAACACCTCCCTTGGCCAAAGGTGCGATCCCGCGACACAGCGCAACGTCGCCTCTGAAACCTGGTCAACCGGCGACCAGAAGCTGACGGTTTGCTGCCCCTCGACAAAGTAATAGGGGCCATCCTGATGCCAAGGGGTTGCCTTTGTCGTCCCTGGCTCCTTGACCAGCACATGGTCATGAAAGACCTGAACAGAGGCGCTGCCCATGAGGGCGGCGGCGACCTTTGCCACGTCAGAGCGGCGGATCACCTCTTCGAACTCGGGAATGCGCGGCCAGTTGCAATAATCGTCGAAAAATCGTCCAGATTCGCCGGGTTTGAGGTTTTCGGCACCGTAGGGACCGGGGTCAGCCATATTCCGGTCGATACCGGCGCGGATCACATCGACCCAGTCGGCCCAAAGACCCTTGATCAGTACCACCCCCTCGCGCTGATAGGTATCAATCGTCTCGGCACTGATCGCGACCATGACGCCCCCTCCTGTCTGGTTGTGACAAGGATGGCGCGGTCAGCCGCGCCCGACAAGGGGCATCTTCGTCGCCATAAGCACCATCGACAAGATATTGGCACTTGGCGGCAGTTCGGCCATCTGCAACACGGCATCGGCGACGTGATCGACATCCATCAGCGGTTCTGGCCGGATGCTGCCGTCCGCCTGACGTGCGCCCTGCCCCAGTGATGCAGCCAGTTCGGTTGCGGCATTGCCCACATCGATTTGGCCACAGGCGATGTCAAAGGGACGACCGTCGAGCGCCAGCACCTTGGTCAGGCCGGTGATCGCATGTTTCGTCACCGTATAGCCCAGCGCGCCGGGGCGCGGCGCATGGGCCGAGACGGAACCGTTGTTGATGATCCGCCCGCCCTGCGGCTGCTGCGCGCGCATCTGGCGAAAGGCCGCCCGCGCCGCATAGACCATGCCAGAGAGGTTAACATCCAGCGTATCGGTCCAATCCTTTATCGGCATATCGTCGATCAGGTTGGCGGGGCGGAAGATACCGGCATTGTTGAAAAGAACGTCGATGCGGCCGAAATGACGGGCGATAGTGGCAAATGCCACATCGACCGCTGCCGCGTCGGCGACGTCGCACGGCACGGCCATGGCGGCGGGATGGGCCTTTGCCATCTCCTCTAACACAGAACCGCGCCGGGCAATCAGGGCAACGTTCCAGCCCCGGTCCAGAAACCGTTCGGCCGTTTTACGACCGATACCCGCCGAAGCGCCCGTGACGACAATGGTTCTGGCCACCTAGAACGCCTTGAAGGTGATGGTGGTCAGGGTGCGGCTGATGCCGGGGATGTCGAAAAGCTTTTCATTCAGCCAATGGCCGGCATCGGCCTTTTCCGGGACATAGACCTTGGCCATCAGGTCATATTCGCCGCTGGTTGAATAAAGCTCCGACACTACTTCCCGGTCATAGATGGCCTCTGCCACCTCATAGGTCTTGCCGGGGTGGCATCGAAACTGGACGAAGACGCAGCGCATGTTTTTCTCCGCATGTTTTCTTCAGACTATCGCAGTTGCGCGCCGTCTGGAACCCTCCGGCTGACGGCTAGGGCCTGCCTATTCCTCGGGTGGCATCGTCATGGTCAGGGGTGTGCTGGATTTCGGCAGATCATCGACCGTCAGCGGCAGCGACGGGCGCGCCAGCCGGTTGCGCACCACCCAATGCAGGCGCTTTTCGGCGCGGGTGATCGCCACATAGGCCAGACGTTTCCACAGGTCGATACCCGCCTCTGACCGGCCCATGCGGGCAGCGACGAAAAGATCTGGGGCAAAGACCTGCACTTCGGGCCACTGGCTGCCTTGCGCCTTGTGGATGGTGACGGCCGAGCCATGCAGAAAGGCAGCCCCCATCCGCGCAGCATAGGGGATGAAAGGCTCCTCCTCATCCGGCAGTTCGATCTTGATGATCGAGGCGGCAGAGACCTGCGGCTCCTCGGCGCCCACGACGTGCAGCCGCGAAAAGCCCGGCTTGTTGCCCGGCCCAAGATAGATGACCTGCGCGCCCTTGATCAGGCCGCGCGCCTCCAGATCGATCCGTTTCTTGCGATGTTTCAGAGGCAGTTCGATACCGTCGCAAATCAGGGGTTCGCCCGGCAAAAGCGCGTCAGGAGGCGCCCCATAGGCCGCCCGAAAGGCCTGGATCAGGCGAATGCGGGTCTGGTTGCGCCAGACCAGCGCCGGCGACCGGGCCATCAGACCGGCATCGACCCTTTCGGCCCAGACCACCCGGTCATCGCGGCGGGCAAGATCGGCGACCATCGCCTCGAACCCCTGAAAATCGAGGCTGTCGTCGGACAGCGCATGGGCCAGATCAAGGATGGGATTGTCGGCGGTCTGGCGGTGCACCCGGCTTAGCACCAGTTTGCGCGCCTCTGGCAACCGGTCAAAAACCATACTGCCAGACTGGCCAACCGGTGCGAGCTGCGCGGGATCGCCGAAAAGAACCAGCGTCGAGAAAATCTCTTTCAGATCATCGAACTGACGTTCATCCAGCATGGAGGATTCGTCGACAAAACCGATATCCAGCGGATCTTCGCGCCGCTTCCAACCAAGGATGAAATCCGACCCGCGCAGGCCAGCCGCCGCAAGGGCGCCGGGAATGGATTTGACCGTCTCGAAAAAGTTCTTTGCGCGGTCCAGCGCAAGGTCGGTCAACCCTTCGACTTCTGGCCGTTCGCCATTGCCCTGCAGCCAGTCGGCGATCCGCTCATATTCGGGGTCATAGACCGGCGTATAGAGAATACGGTGGATGGTGGTGGCCTGAACGCCCTGACTGCGCAAGACGCTTGCCGCCTTGTTGGTCGGTGCGAGAATCGCCAGCGTGCGGCGATCCTTGCGCCGCTTGCCCTCGTAATCGCCCGACACGAGGTCAACCCCTGCCGCGATCAGCGCCTTGCTAAGCCCGGCAAGCAGCATAGTCTTGCCCGACCCCGCCTTGCCGACCAGCGCCAGCACCGCCGATGTGCCGCCGCCCTCGGGCAGGATCGTGCCATTGAGAATATCGACCCCTGCCGCGCCCAAAAGATCGGCAACCCGATCCCATGCCTCTGCCTGATCGTCAGACAGGGCCGGGGTTGGCGATGGTGTTGAACTTGGGTTGGATGCGGCACTGAACATGTCAGGCAACCTAGTCGGCCCCTGCAGCCTGCGCCAGCCCAAGGATGCGTTTTCTCGGCCTCAGGGCGCTTCGTTCGGCCCCGTCCCCGGCGCCTTCTTCCCCTGCTTGGGATCCGGCCCGCCAAGATCGCCGGTCAACCCCGTCACAAAGGCTATTTCGGCAAGGGCCACATGCGACGTGTCGTCCAACTGTTCGGCCAATGCCGGTAAATTGTTCTCCTTGGCAAAACTTTTCAGATCACGCAGGACATCAAGGATCCATTGAAATTCCATGCTACCCCTTTGTTGCACTATTTCTGCCGCCAACAATTCAACTTTTACGGGAAAACTGTCGCGTTGCACGAAAAAAAACGTGCCGCCTGCGTCAGCGGCACGTTCAACGGTAAATTCAGCGTCGGTAGTTGCAGTTACGCCTGGCCAATCAAGGATCGGGCTAGCCCTTTTTGCCGGCTTCCAACGCGTCCTCGAAGGTCCTGAGCCCAGTGCGCGGAGACTGAACCAACACTGCCATATTACCCGGCTTGTGCTGGTTTGACCGCATCAAAGCATGCGCCTTGGGGATTTCGGCCCACGGAAAGACCTCGGACATGCAAGGATCGAGACGGCGCTGAACCATCAGCTTGTTGGCAGAGGCGGCCTGTTTGAGGTGGGCGAAATGCGAACCTTGCAGGCGCTTCTGGTGCATCCACATATAACGCACGTCAAAGGTGCAGTTGAAACCGGAGGTGCCGGCACAGATGACAACCATGCCACCCTTCTTGCAGACGAGCGACGAAACCGGGAAGGTCGCCTCGCCCGGATGTTCGAAGACCATGTCGACACTCACGCCCTTGCCGGTGATGTCCCAGATCGCCTTGCCGAACTTGCGGGCCTCTTTCAGCCAGGTGTTGTATTCCTCGCTGTTGACCTTCGGCAGCTGGCCCCAGCATTTGAAATCATTGCGGTTGATCACGCCCTTGGCACCAAGGCCCATAACGAAATCACGCTTGGATTCGTCACTGATCACCCCGATCGCGTTGGCGCCGGCCGTGTTGATCAGCTGGATAGCATAGGATCCAAGGCCGCCGGAGGCGCCCCAGACCAGTACGTTCTGACCGGGCTTCAGGTCATGTGGTTGGTGACCAAACAGCATCCGGTAGGCGGTGGCCAGCGTCAGCGTGTAACAGGCGCTTTCCTCCCAGGTCAGGTGCTTTGGCCGCGGCATCAACTGTTGGGACTGGACGCGCGTGAACTGGCTGAAGGATCCGTCCGGCGTCTCATAGCCCCAGATACGCTGGGTGGGCGAGAACATCGGGTCACCGCCGTTACATTCCTCGTCATCGCCGTCGTCCTGATTGCAGTGAACCACAACCTCGTCGCCAACCTTCCAGCGTTTGACCTTGTCGCCCACCGCCCAGACGATCCCAGAGGCGTCGGAACCGGCGATATGGTAGGGCTGCTTATGGCCATCGAAGGGGCTAATCGGCACGCCAAGCGCCGCCCAGACGCCGTTGTAGTTGACGCCCGCCGCCATCACCAGAACCAGCACCTCGTTGCTGTCCAGCTTCCAGGTATCGACCACCTCGACCTGCATCGCGCTTTCGGGTTCACCGTGGCGTTCCTGACGGATGGCCCAAGCATACATCTGCTTTGGTACATGGCCCAAGGGCGGCATTTCGCCGATCTCATAGAGATCTTTTTTTGGTGCGTCATAAGGGGCGATCGCCGGTTTTTCGTCCAGTGGCATGCGGTACTCCTGTCATATCGCCGCGCTGCAGAATCAGAGCGGTTTTGCCAGAGCTTTACAAACGGCCGCGCAATAATTCAATGGAAACTGATGTCATTTTGTAATTTTATGACCCGACGGATTCACTTTTTTGGGCTTTCCGGGTCGTTTCGACGACAATGTTTCTGCATCTGCATCAAAGAGCTGCAGAATAGAGGCCGCGTAAAAGGCCAAAAGCGGTCGGCCAGCCGGGTTCAGCACCAGCCTGTCTCCCTTGCGGGAAACAAGGCGGCGCATAACGAAAATGTCCAACGCCCGATCTACCGCCTCGGGGATACCTTCTGGCGGCAGGTGGAAATGGGCACCCTTTGCGGCCAATTCGCCTTCAAGGGCTGCAGCGCGGGAGATCAACCCGTCACGGTCGGTTTCATCCGCGTCGCCCCATGCCGCCGCTACCAAGGGCACAGACAGAACCGTGACGTTGCGTGTCACTTCGGCCATCAGGTGTCTGGTCAGTTCCGCTGTCACGTCGCCGGTACGACCCTTTTGAAACTCCGCCAGCGACACGGGCGTTCCGAACCGGACCACCGCATCGCCAAAGCGGCGAAACCGGCGCAGCAGCGCGCGCCAGACATGGCGGCTGACAAAAGCAAGGATAGAGGCGATGGGGGCACGAAAGCGCCGCACACCAGCGGCGTCGGCGGCAACCAGTACCCGATCCTCGACCACCCGGTCGTAATTGATGGCGACCGGCACAAAGACAACATCGCGCCCGGCGGGCCGCTCGTCCTGAACGATATAGCTCATGATACCAAGGCGGGCGGGGGCGGTACGGCCATTCAGCGACAGACCGCCTTCGGGAAAAATTGCCTGCGTCACGCCCTCGGCCGTCGCCATCTGCACATAGCGCGACAGAACCCGGCGATAGAGCGGCCGGTCAGAGCGGCGGCGGATGAAATAGGCTCCCATCGAGCGGATCAGCGTCGATAGCGGCCAGACGCGCGCCCATTCGCCCACAGCGTAGGAAAGGGTGGACCTTTGCGCCGCAAGATAGGTGACCAGAACGTAATCCATGTTGGAGCGGTGGTTCATCACAAAGACAACCGTCGCGTCAGGGCTTATAGACCCCAGTTTTTCGTCATCGAGATGGACGTTATAGAGATGTCGCGCCAGCCAGCGCGACAGGCGAATACCAACCCCGAAATAGACCGACGCGGAAAAGGCCGGCACAATCTCGCGCGCATATCGGCGGACACGTTCAAGAACCACGGTCTGCGGCTCACCACTCTGGGCTGCTTCTTCGGCCACCACCTCGGCCACCTTCGGATCGTGGGTCAGGCGGATGATCATGTCGTGGCGCGCCATCAGCTTGAAAGGCTGGATCGGTCGGTCCAGCCGCGCGTTCAACCGCGACACAACCTTTTCCATGCGACGGCGAAAGAACCAACGCACCGACGGGAAAAGGAAATGCGACGCAAAGGTTACCCCGGCAAAGACCAGAATAAGGACCAGTAGCCAGAGCGGAAGCGTGACGGGCTGAAACATGCCGCGATGTTTGCAAATTAACGGCTGGCGGTAAATCTCTGAAATAGCTCAACGCCCCGCGGCGGCAGGCCCTGAATACCCGCCCCTTCCCCACTCCTCACGAATGCGTGAGGCGCGCTGCCCCGCCGTCCGTGCTAGGCTTGCCAACACCCTGCAACTTACCACCCCAAAGGAGAGACACATGAGGATCAAACTGATATCGGCGGCGGTATGTGTGTTTGCGGCCAGTATCGCAAACGCCCAGGATCCTGCGATGAGCTTTTTCATTACCAGCCAGAACCCCGGCAGTGGGGGCGATCTTGGCGGGCTAGACGGGGCGGATGCCCATTGCGCCAGCCTTGCCGAAGCGGCGGGTGTCACCGGCAAGACTTGGCATGCCTATCTTTCGGCAACCGGTGTGAATGCGCGTGACCGGATCGGCACCGGCCCATGGGTCAATGCCGCGGGCGTGGCCATCGCAGCCTCTGTCGACGATCTGCACGGGCCGGGCAACAACC
>JBARVM010000096.1:0-5600 GCA_049646265.1 Paracoccaceae bacterium | reverse complement strand
GCGCCGTCCTCTTTGGCGACATCGACCATGGAGGCCATCAGGCTGTCCTTGCGGTCAAGCACCATCTTCGGTGCCGTCGTTTCCAGCACCGAGACGCGCAACTCCTTGCCCGCGACAGAATATTCCTTGGAATCCATCCGCAGAAGTTCGGCGTCGGAAAAGGCGCCCACGTCTGACTTCGCCTCGAACATCTGGCTGGCATAGGTGGCGATATCGATGCCAAGGTCGGCGGCCAGTTTCTCGGCCAGCGCCTTGTCTTGCGCGGTCGTGGTCGGGCTGCGGAATTCCAGCGTGTCCGACAGGATGCAGGACAGCATCAGGCCCTTGACCCATCCGGGCATCTTCGCTGCATCGGCACCCATCAGATAGTGCATGATCGTGGCGGTGCAGGCGAGCGGGCGGATGGTGATGTCGATCGGCCCCTTCGTCTCCAGCCCGCCGACCAGCTTGTGGTGGTCGATTATGGCCAGAAGATCCAGCGCGTTGACATTGGCGGGCAGTTCGGCGGGGTTGTTGGTATCGACGATAACCGCCTTGCTGCCATCGGCAAATTCGCTGGCGATGCGCGGTTTCGGGCAGTCCCAATGTTTCAGGACGAACAACGCCTCTGTGTTCGGCTCGCCCAATAGAACAGCCTCTGCCTTTTCGGACTTCACCTCGTTCAGGTACCAGGCCCAGATGATGGGGGAGCCGGTGGAATCGGTGTCGGGAGATTTATGGCCGAAGACGTTGATCATGTGAGTTGCCCGTTCTGGTATTGCGAAATCGCGCGCCTTATAGGCGCTGGTGCCGGCGATGTCACGCCCGAAGGGATCGGGGTGGGGCGCAAGCCGGGAAATCCCGTCGCGTCAGATGGCCGGAAAGGTCAGAAATCGGCGCGTTCGAGGTGAAAGCCGTTCTGTTTCAACAGGTTCAGCAATCCCTCGTTGCCCGACAGGTGACCGGCCCCAACAGCGACAAGAACCCTTTTCCCATCCGTTTCAGCCAGCAACAGATCGACCCAGGCGCGGTTGCGCTGATTTAGCAGGGCTTCCTCTATCCGCGCGAAATCCGCTTCGGTCTTGGCGCGGTCCTGATCGGCCTTGGTCATTGCCATCAAGCGACTGAATTCCCAGATCTGCCGGTGCTGCTCTTTGAAATAACTTTCGGTGCTGGTGGCAAGCATATCCTCTGCCTGATCGGCAACGACCAACGCCTAGCGCAGAAAGTCGATTTGCTCGGCCTGTGAAAATTGCTCGAAGATCTTGAAGGCCGTATCATAGGGTTCCAGCGCCTTGGTCGGGATGCCTGCTGCGTTTGCGGCGCCGATGATCAGATGGTCAAGCCCGGTTGAGCCGCCTCCAACCGCGTCCATTGCGCAAGGCGGCAGCGCCAGCAGGACCGAAACATACCAGGGCCGGAGCTTTGAGACGAAAAATGCAGGCAAGCCTCGGCTGTCGAGAGCGGCGGAAAGGGCCGCCCACTCCGTCTCTGACAGCTGCTCGGGCAGGGTCGCGCCTGGCGCAAACAGAAGGTCGGGGTTGGTCGAGGTGGCCCTTTGCAACTCGCTCGTCTCCCGCTCCGTCGCTTCGAGATAAATGAGTTCGGCGGCCTCTATCACCGGGGTCAGCCGGTCAACGATATCGGTCATGCGTGGGTCGAAGATATGGAAGGTGCCGACAAGGTCGATGGTTGTATTGCCGCGACTGGCCCGCCAATGGTTGCCTTCCGGAAAAGGTTCGGCGGCGACGGCATTGTCCAGCACCGCCCGGTCGGACGTGGAAAGATCGCTGATCAGGTCGCTGCCCGAACAGGTGGCGGCATGGGCGGCCGGGCCAATTCCGGCAAGAAACAGTGACACCAAAGCTGAGAAAATGAACTTCATCGGCGCTCCTGAGGAAGGTTCCCGTCCTAGTGGCATGACCCTTGGAAAAAATCTATCGCAAAAGGGTTCAACATTTTGTTTGCATGGATGTTGACAGGTTTCGGGCGACCCCCTAAGTACCGTCCGTTAGCACTCGCCTGCGGTGAGTGCTGATACCATTTAACCTGGATCCCAATCGGAGTATTACCAGATGGCTTTCAAACCGCTGCACGACCGCGTCGTCGTCCGCCGCATTCAAAGTGAAGACAAGACCAAGGGCGGCCTGATCATTCCGGACAATGCCAAGGAAAAGCCCGCTGAAGGTGAAGTGATCGCCGTTGGCGAAGGCGCACGCAAGGATTCCGGCGAGCTGATCGCAATGACCGTGAAAAAGGGTGACCGTATCCTGTTCGGCAAATGGTCGGGAACCGAAGTGACCCTCGACGGCGAAGATCTGCTGATCATGAAAGAAAGCGACATTCTGGGCGTTATCGCCTGATCACCCGCTTATCGACCTTCATAAGAATTCCAAGGAGCAAGCAAAATGGCTGCTAAGGACGTCAAATTCAATTCCGATGCCCGCGATCGTATGTTGCGCGGCGTCAATATCCTTGCCGACGCTGTCAAGGTTACGCTCGGCCCCAAGGGCCGCAATGTCGTGATCGACAAGAGCTTTGGCGCACCGCGCATCACCAAGGACGGTGTGACGGTTGCTAAGGAAATCGAACTGGCCGACAAGTTCGAGAATATGGGCGCGCAGATGGTCAAGGAAGTGGCCAGCCGCACCAATGACGAGGCTGGCGACGGCACCACCACCGCGACGGTTCTGGCCCAGGCCATCGTCAAGGAAGGCATGAAATCGGTTGCCGCCGGCATGAACCCGATGGACCTCAAGCGTGGCATCGACATCGCCACAGCCAAGGTGGTCGAGGCGATCAAGGCCGCTGCCCGTCCGGTTACGGACAGCGCCGAAGTCGCACAGGTCGGCACCATCTCGGCCAATGGCGAAAGCGAAATCGGCCGCCAGATCGCCGACGCGATGCAGAAGGTCGGCAACGAGGGTGTGATCACCGTCGAAGAGAACAAGGGTCTTGAGACCGAAACCGAAGTCGTCGAAGGCATGCAGTTCGACCGCGGCTACCTGTCGCCCTACTTCGTGACCAACCCTGAAAAGATGATTGCCGATCTCGAGGACTGTCTGATCCTCCTCCACGAAAAGAAACTGTCCAGCCTGCAGCCGATGGTGCCGCTTCTGGAGCAGGTGATTCAGTCGCAAAAGCCGCTCTTGATCATTGCCGAGGATGTCGAGGGCGAAGCCCTTGCCACGCTCGTCGTCAACAAGCTGCGTGGCGGTCTGAAGATCGCCGCCGTCAAGGCGCCGGGTTTTGGCGATCGCCGCAAGGCCATGCTGCAGGACATCGCGATCCTGACCGGTGGTCAGGTCATCTCGGAAGACCTCGGCATGAAGCTGGAAAATGTTGGCATGGACATGCTTGGCACCGCCAAGAAAGTCTCGATCACCAAGGACAACACCACCATCGTTGATGGTTCCGGTGAAAAGGCCGAGATTCAGGCGCGCGTCAGCCAGATCCGCGCCCAGATCGAGGAAACCACCAGCGACTACGACCGTGAAAAGCTGCAGGAACGTGTGGCCAAGCTGGCTGGCGGTGTTGCGGTGATCCGCGTTGGCGGCATGACCGAGATCGAAGTGAAGGAGCGCAAGGACCGCGTTGATGACGCGCTGAACGCGACCCGCGCTGCGGTTCAGGAAGGCGTGATCGTCGGCGGCGGCGTGGCGCTGGTGCAAGCGGCCAAGTCGCTTGACGGGCTCAAGGGTGCCAACTCCGATCAGGACGCCGGTATTGCCATCATCCGCCGCGCGCTCGAAGCGCCGCTGCGTCAGATCGCTGAAAACGCCGGTGTGGACGGTGCGGTTGTCGCAGGCAAGATCCGCGAGTCGAAGGACAAGAACTTCGGCTTCAACGCCCAGACCGAAGAATATGGCGACATGTTCAAGTTTGGCGTGATCGACCCGGCCAAGGTGACCCGCACCGCGCTGGAGGATGCCTCCTCTATCGCTGGTCTGCTGATCACCACCGAAGCCATGATCGCCGACCGGCCGGAGCCGAAGGGCGCTGCTGGCGGCGGCATGCCCGACATGGGCGGCATGGGCGGCATGGGCGGCATGATGTAATCAGCCGCCTTGCCCGGCCCTCCCGTTTGTGGGGGGCCGTGTCAGGATTTGTTGGAAAGGGCGCTGGCAACGGCGCCCTTTTCGCTTTCTGCAAAGGCTCCGGCGTCATATGGTTGCGCCATGCGTCTATTCCTGCTGACTGCCCTGACCATGTGTGCCTTTGCCGCCAATTCGGTATTGAACCGGATGGCGGTTGGGCCGGGTCATATTGATCCTGTGCCCTTTGCTGTGATCCGGCTTCTGGCCGGGGCGCTGATGCTTGGGGTGCTGATCCTTTGGCGGTGGCAGGTGGCCGGTGGGCAGCCACTTTGGCTAGGGCTGAGGGGGCAGGCGATGGGGTCGCTGTCGCTGCTTGTCTATCTCTTCGGCTTTTCCTTGGCCTATGGTGCGCTCGATGCAGGTTTCGGCGCCCTGATCCTTTTTGGCATGGTGCAAGTGACGATGTTTGCCGGTGCATTGCTGGCAGGGGAGCGGATACCGGCGCGGCGCTGGGCAGGTGCGGTTCTAGCCTTTCTTGGGTTGGTCTATCTCTTGTCCCCCGGCTCGGGCGCAGAGGGGAAACTTGGATCCGCTGGCCTGATGGTTGCGGCGGGAATCGGCTGGGGGCTTTATTCCCTGTCAGCTCGCGGGGCCCGCGATCCTTTGGGCGCGACCGCCTGGAACTTCCTTTTGGCGGTGCCTGTTGCGCTTCTCGTTCTGGTTCTGGTGCCCGCGCCTGCAGTTTCGTCACCCACGGATCTGAAGGGCGTCATTCTCGCGGTGATTTCGGGCGCCATCACGTCGGGGTTGGGCTATGCGCTTTGGTATCGTTTGCTTCCCGAACTTGGTGCTGCCCGTGCCGGGGTGGCACAGCTGACCGTGCCGGTGATCGCCCTTCTTGGCGGTATGGCTCTTCTGCACGAGGATCTGACCCTGCGCTTTGCCTTGTCAGCGCTTCTGGTGTTGGGCGGTGTCGCTCTTGCCGTCAGGCCCGCCACCCCGAAATAGCCGGGCCCCCAATGCCTTCACACGCGCTGGGCGACGGCGCAGCTTAGGGCGCGATCCGTTCCAAAGGGTCGTAATGGGCGCCGCCGGTGTCCTCAAATGCGAGGCGCGGCAGGCTGTCCGGCTTCAACCTGATCCCGGCCAGCTCTTCCTGCGCAAAGAAACGCCGTTCTGTGACGACCCCGGCACTGTCCTTCCAACCCGCGGGCAGCAGACCGCTGCTGCAATGGGCGCGAAAGAAAAGCTCAACCTGGTGAAAGCCATGATCGGGGTCGTGAAATTCATTGACCAGAACCAGAGGGCCGGGGGTGATTGTCAGGCCGGTTTCCTCCTGCACTTCGCGTACCAGATTGTCAGGCAGAGACTGGCCGGGATGAACGCCGCCGCCCGGCGCACACCAGAGGTCGGACCTGCCGCCGGGATAGGCATTTACCAGCAACAACCGGCCCTGGTGAACAAGGATGGCACGAACGGCAAGACGGGTTGGGCGATAATTCATGGTGTCAAGATTGCCGCGCCGCGCGCATCGGCGCAAGGCTGGTCAGGTGGGGCAGGTAGCGGTAAGATGGGCCTATGAAA
>JBARVM010000095.1:0-7441 GCA_049646265.1 Paracoccaceae bacterium | reverse complement strand
AGGCGCTGCGCGTGGTCGAGGCGAACGGGGCAGTGGCAAAATCCCTCTGCGGTAGCAGTGTCAGCAGTGTGTTGCGGCAGATACCCGGCTTTGAACATGTCGGGCGGACACTGTTTCCGAAAAAGATCATGAGATCCTTCGGCGAATTGCCCGGCGTCGTAACGGTATTGCACAAGGATACCGATTCGGACGATCGCACCGGCAAGCTGCTTGCCCAGTCCGCCGTCACCCCGTGAGTGGCGAGAGGACCGGGGCGGATAACCGATGCGGATATTCGGACTGATCCTGGCGGGCGGTGAAGCCCGACGGTTTGACGGGGCAGACAAGGCGCTATTGCCCCTGGCTGGTCAGCCGCTATTGGCGCATGTGATTGCGCGCTTTTCCCCGCAGGTAGAGGCGCTGGCCCTGTCAGCCAATGATGATCCGTCCCGGTTTTCCCCCTATGGCTTGCCGATTCTAGCCGATGCCGAATCGACAAGGCTTGGCCCCATGGCCGGCCTTCTTGCCGGTTTTGACTGGGCCGCGGCGCAGGGGGCAACTCATCTGGCGACTGCCTCTGTCGATACGCCCTTTCTGCCCTGCGAAATGGTCGCCCGGCTGGTTCTGGCGGGTGAGGGCCATGACACCCCGGTGCTGTGCAAAAGCGGAGGGCGGGCGCATCCGACCTGCGCGCTTTGGCCATTGAACCGGCATGATGCGCTGCGCAAGGCGCTTGCAGCGGGGGAACGGCGCATCGGGGTCTGGGCTGACGGCCAAGGCGCCCTCCGCGCCGAGTTCAGCGGCGAAAACCCTGACCCGTTCTTCAACATCAACCGCAAGGAAGACCTGTTGGAGGCTGAGCGGATCGCGGCCTCCAGAGCCTGATTGCTGTCTGGCCTAGTCGAACGTACCGGCCGCGCGACCCAAAAGCATGAAAGCCCGCGCCGTGCGGGTTTCAGACAAGGCGACAATATCCTGATCGCTGGCGTCCGTTTCGAAGTCGACAAAGGACCTGTCGAACTGGCGCAGGAAATGATGCGCCGCATCCCTGAATATCGTGTCTTGCCGCATGCGCCCCGTCGCGAGCGCAAGGGACGAGCGGTCCCGCACCCCGCCCAGCGCGGCGATGGTCTTGCCGCGTTCGCCGGTGGCAAAACGCCGCCAAAGCTCCGGCCTGATCCGATCGGCCTTCAGGTCATCCATATAGATCCCGTCCTGACCCAGCAGTGTCAGTACATCCTGCGCGGCCCGCACCAGCTTGGCCACGGTGCGGTCGTCAAGGGCACGGCGCAGGGCGCGAATACCTTCCTTGTCGTCCTGACTGTCGGGGAAATTCAGGGCGCGCACAAAATCGGCGCGTGATACGGGTTGCGCCAGATCCTCTGCCGGGGTGCCAAGCGCCAACGAGGTCTGATCATCGCTCCTGTCATCTGGCCTTGGGCTGATCAATGTCGCCATCTTGTCGGCCGAGGCTTGCGTCACGGTCGCATCGCGGCGCGAGGTAAATGTGGCAAGCGCCGCGTCCGCCGAGGGTTCCGCGTGGCCTGATGGCGGTGTCTGCTGATCGAAGCCGCTGTTGCTCTGCCTGCGCTCCGATGCGAGCGCGGCGCGGACCGCATCGACGGACGATTGCAGGCTGCGGGCCTCCGCGCGGATCTCCTCTACCGACCGTGCGATCATCGCCACGGCCCAGATCAGGGCCAGGGGCATTACCACGGCGATCAGGGCCATCAGGCCGCCGCCCGCACCGAAACCGCCAGCCAGAAAATAGAAAAGCGCCACAAGCGCGAGCCATACAAGCGAAAGGCCAAGAGCGATAGGCCAGACGGCCCACCCCCGGCCACTACGGCTGGCGCCAAGCCCGGAAATCTTGTAACGTTCTTGCGGCATTTCGGGCATCACTGCTGTTCCAGTCAGTGTCAGACATACTGGATATTTAGGATCTCGTAGCTTTTTTCACCACCGGGCGAGCGGACTTCGGCCGTATCGCCAATATCCTTGCCGATAAGCGCGCGCGCCAGCGGCGAGCGGATATTCAGCAACCCTCGTTCAATATCTGCCTCAGGCTCGCCGACGATCTGATAGGTGCGCTCTTCCTCCGTATCGTCATCGACGAGCGTCACCGTTGCGCCGAACTTGACCGCGCCGGAAAACTTCGACGGGTCGATCACATCGGCCAGCGACAAAAGGCTCTCAAGCTCCTTGATCCGGCCCTCGATGAAGCTCTGCTTTTCGCGGGCAGCGTGATATTCGGCGTTTTCCGACAGGTCGCCATGTTCACGGGCCTCGGCAATCGCGCGGATAACAGCCGGCCGTTCAACCGACTTGAGGTTCTTCAGCTCATTGTCCAATGCCGTGTGACCCGCCCGGGTCATAGGTATCTTTTCCATGGTCACCGTCGGATGTTGCAAATCTGGGTCTTCATCGTTGTAAACCCGGGTTGCGCCTTGAAAGTCAAGGGGGGCAGGCACGGCAGACGGAACACCGCCCATCACCGGCAAAGGCGCGCCCGGGCGGCATTGGCCACCCAACGGCGCCCTTTGCGGCTGCAATTTGTCGCAACGCAATAATATTGCGTCGCGTCGCGATTGCCTGCCATCTTCTGCTAGGTTAGGAGAGGCAAGAAACGTCTGCCCGGTCGGGCAGCCCGGGCAAGGGTAAGTCAAATGGCTGATATTACGCGCGAAGCGATGGAATATGATGTGGTGATCGTTGGTGCCGGTCCGGCCGGGCTGTCAGCGGCGATCCGGTTGAAACAGCTTGATCCCGACAGAACCGTCGTGGTTCTGGAAAAGGGTTCCGAAGTTGGGGCACATATCCTGTCGGGCGCCGTGCTTGACCCTGCGGGCCTTGACGCGCTGATCCCCGACTGGCGTGAAAAGGGCGCCCCGATCAAGACCGAGGTGAAGAAGGACAATTTCTTTGTTCTGGGCGAAGCGGGCAAGATCCGCATCCCCAACTGGCCGATGCCGCCCCTGATGAGCAATCACGGCAAATATCTTGTCTCCATGGCCAATGTCTGCCGCTGGATGGCCGAACAGGCAGAGGCGCTGGGCGTCGAAATCTTCCCCGGCATGTCCTGTTCGCAGCTGGTTTTTGGCGACGCTGGCGAGGTTAAGGGCGTGGTCGCGGGCGAAATGGGCCTGAATGCCGATGGTACCCAGGGTCCGCAATATGAGCCGGGCATGGAATTGCACGGCAAGTATGTCTTCCTGTCGGAAGGTGTACGCGGATCGCTGGCCAAGGAAGTGATCGCGAAATACGACCTGTCCAACGGTCACTGCCCGCAGAAGTTTGGCCTTGGCATGAAAGAAATCTGGGAGATTGATCCCGCCAAGCACAAGGAAGGCACCGTTACCCACACGATGGGCTGGCCGCTGGGCAACAAGGCGGGCGGTGGGTCTTTCATCTATCACCTTGAAAACAATCAGGTTTACGTGGGCTTTGTGGTCCACCTGAATTACAAGAACCCACATCTTTACCCCTATATGGAGTTCCAGCGCTTCAAACATCATCCAATGGTGGCAGAACTGCTGAAAGGCGGCAAACGCGTGGCTTATGGCGCGCGGGCCATTTCCGAAGGCGGCTGGCAGTCGATCCCCAAGGTGGTGGCGCCGGGGGTTGCGCTCTTGGGCTGTTCGGCGGGTCTGGTGAACGTACCGCGGATCAAGGGCAACCATAATGCGATGCTGTCGGGCATTGCCGCGGCCAATGCCGCCCATGCGGCCATCGCCTCCGGCCGGTCGGCGGACGAGCTGTCCGCCTATGAGGCCGATCTGCGCAGCGGCCCGATCGCCAAGGATCTGAAGCGCGTTCGCAACGTCAAGCCTATGTGGTCGAAATGGGGGATGATCCCCTCCCTGGTTCTTGGCGGGTTCGACATGTGGACCAACAACCTCTTTGGCATCTCGCTCTTTGGCACGCTGAAGCACGGCAAATCCGACGCCGCCTCTACCGGCGAGGCGAAGGATTATCCGAAGATCGACTATCCCAAGCCCGATGGCGTCCTGTCCTTTGACCGTCTGACGAACGTCGCCTTTGCCGCGACGAATCACGAAGAAAGCCAGCCCTGCCACCTGCGGCTGAAGGATGCCACTGTGCCGATCTCGGTCAACCTTCCGAAGTATGACGAACCGGCGCAGCGCTATTGCCCGGCGGGCGTCTATGAGGTGCTGGAAGGCGACAGTGGCCCGCGCTTCCAGATCAACTTCCAGAACTGCGTCCACTGCAAGACCTGCGATATCAAGGACCCGAGCCAGAACATCAACTGGACAACACCGCAGGGTGGCGACGGGCCGAACTATCCCAACATGTGATCGCGCCCGTCTGCAGATCAGACCCTATCAAGGCCTGCCGCGCAGCTGTTGCGGCAGGTCTTGTTTTTCGCGCGTCTTCCAGACAGACCAGATCAGCCCCGCCGCGAGAATGGTAAAGGTGATGATCAATGACCAGCTTGCGGGGAATTTTTCCCAGCCCAGCGCATCGGCCACAAAGATCTTTGAACCAATGAAAATCAGCAGAACCGCCAGCGCCTGTTTGAGATAGGCGAACCGATGCAGGATCGCCGCCAGCGCAAAGTAAAGCGCCCGCAGGCCAAGGATGGCGAATATGTTGGAGGTGTAGACGATGAACGGATCGGTCGAGATGGTGAAAACCGCAGGCACGGAATCGACAGCGAAAAGGATGTCCGCCACCTCTATCAGGATCAGCGCCAGCATCAGCGGCGTCATATAGGCAAAAGTCTTACCCGTCTCCGGATCGGGCAGCCGCACAAAAAAGGCATTGCCGTGCAGCCGGTCGGTAACACGAAAGCGCCGCCGGATCAGACGCAGCAGCGGGTTTTCAGCAAGGTCGAATTCCTTTTCCCCCAGCCACAGCATCTTGATACCGGTCAGCACCAGAAACACGGCAAAGATGTAAAGCACCCAGCTATATTGCGACACCAGCGCTGCGCCAAAGCCGATCATGATGGCGCGGAGGATGATGACACCCAGGATACCCCAGAACAGCACCCTGTGCTGCAGGGCGCGCGGGATGGCAAAGAAACCGAAGATCAGCGCGATTACAAAGATATTGTCGAGCGCGAGGCTCTTTTCGACGACAAAGGCCGTCAGATATTCGGTCGCCGCCGTGGGGCCCAGTTGCGACCAAACAAAGCCGCTGAAGCCTAGGCCAAGGGTTACATAGAAAGCCGACAGCTTCAGGCTTTCGTTGACGCCAATTTCGGTGTTGCCCTTGTGAAGCACGCCGAGGTCGAAGGCCAAAAGACCACAGACCAGAATGATAAACCCGGCCCACATCCAGATCGGTGTGCCAAGAAACAGGGAAAACAGGATATCCATTTCGTCCTCTATGCCAGAAAGGGCGTCACGAATATCCATTGGCGCTTGGCCGGGCAGGACATCGGGAACACCCGATGCGATCCGACATCACGATGACAATCATCGTCAGAGGGGCCCGGTTCGCTTTGCAAAGATGGGGTCTCGTCTGCGCAGGTCAAGCCCGGGCTGGGAAAATTTAAGCGCGCCAGATGATTGGCTTGGTTTGGGTCACTTCTGGGGTCAGTTCCCCCAGTCGGCACTTTGCATTTCACGCAGACGGCTGGCGGTGCGTTCAAACTCAAAGGTTCCGGCCCCTTCAAGGTAAAGCCTTTCCGGTTCTTCCGCCGCAGACAGGATCAGCCGCACCTTCGCCTCGTAAAGCGCATCGATGAGGGTCACGAAACGCTTAGCCTCGTTATAGTTTTCCGATGATAGTTGCGGGATATCCTCGATTATCAGCACCCGTACCGCCTTGGCGATGGCCAGATAATCGGCAGGGCCAAGCGGGCGGCCGCACAGCTCCCAGAAACTGGCGCGGGCAACGCCGGACCGGTGCTGCGAAACCTCTATCTGGCGTCCATTGACTGTCAGGGTCAGCGGCGCGGCAGTGCTGCCCCCCTGCCCGGACAGTTCCTCCCATATCCGGCTGATCGCTGCCTTGGCCTTGGCGTCCGCGGGGGTGAAATAGACTTTGGTCCCCAACAGCCGATGTTGGCGGTAATCGGTTTCACTATCCAGAGCGCGCACCTGAAGGTGCTCTTGCAAGAGCGCGATGAAGGGCACGAAAAGCGGGCGGTTCAGCCCATCCTTGTAAAGATCCTCTGGCGGGCGGTTCGACGTGGCGACCACGGTCACGCCCTTATCGAACAGCATCTGGAACAGCCGACCGACGATCATCGCATCGGCAATATCGGCGATTTGCATCTCGTCGAAACACAATAGCCGGATCTGACCGGCGATATCGTTCGCCACGGGGCGGATGGCATCATCGACCCCGGTCTTGCGGGCCGCATGCAGCGCGGCCTGAACCTCTTGCATGAAAGCGTGAAAATGCACGCGGCGCTTGGCCGTAATCGCCACATTTTCGTGAAAGAGGTCCATCAGCATGGACTTGCCGCGCCCGACGCCGCCCCAGAGATAAAGACCTTTGGGCGCGACTGTCTTTTTGGCGAAAAGCCCGCCAAGAAAGCCGCGCGTTGACCCGTTTTCTGCCTCCAACTCCCGGCGGATACGGTCCAGTTCGGGCAATAGCGCCTGTTGCGCCGGATCAGGGCGCACCTGGCCGGACCGCACCAGCCTGTCGTAAATCTCTGGCAAACTTTCTTCTGTCACGCCTTCCATCCGGCAGCGATAGCGCGCCAAATCGCACCTGTCACCCTCTTGAATGGCCGACCGGCCATTAAGAAACAGTCACGATGAGGCGGCCTCTTGCGATATGAGCTGCGACCAGAAGAGTTCCTGCGCGGGGCTGGGCCAACCTTCCAGACGCATGGCCCTGATCTGCAGATCGCAGGCCGGGAGGATCGCCGACAGATCCACCAGCCGGCCGGACTGCAATTGACTTGCGGCCAGCGATTCCGGCACCCAGGCTATCCCGATACCGGAGGCGGCCATTTCCAGGGCCGCCAATGTCAGCGCGGTTTCCACTTTCGGCGTATGATAGGCGGCAGGTGGCAGGAACGGCATGATCTTTCGTTCCATCACCTTGCCGAAGAAAACATCGGCCGGATAGGTAATAAGCGGCAGATCGACCAGATCCTTTACGCCGGTCGGCGGTATTTCCAGCGCTTCGCTGAAGACCGGAATCAGCCGGTCATTACCGATCAAGATAGCCTCCAGATAATCCGCGCGAAACTCGTTGGTGTCGTCGGCAAGCTGAAAGACGATGGCCACATCGGCCTGCCGCGACAGCAAAAGGCCGGTACATTCGTCAAGATTGGCAGACAGAAGCCGGATATGGATATGTTCGCTATGTTGCCGGACCCGCTTGATAACCGAGGGGATCAGCGCGGTGGTCGTCGAATGCTGGCTGGCGACGACGACTTTGTTGCTCGACATCCGCTCACCCCGTCGCAGATCGGCGACCAGCTGCCGCAACCCTGAGGCCAAAAGCAGGATCTGTTCGTTCTGCGCCTCTGTGG
>JBARVM010000094.1:0-2040 GCA_049646265.1 Paracoccaceae bacterium | reverse complement strand
TTCTGGACCTGTGCGATACGCGCAGTTTCAACCGGACCGCAGACCGGTTGGGGGTAACACAGTCTACGGTCTCGGGGCGGGTAAACTCGTTGGAAAACACGATCGGGCATCGGCTGTTCATTCGGTCGCGCGCGGGCACGGAATTGACCACCGAAGGGTTGCGCTTTGTGCCGCATGCTCGGTCGCTTCTGCATGACTGGACAGAGGCGTGCCATGCCGTGCGTGGCGCCGGTGCGAGCGAGGTGACCATGCGCATCGGCATTCAACATGATCTGGTTGCCATGCATTTCAGCGAGCTTATTCAGGACTTTCGCCGGGCATTGACCGGTACCGCCTTTCTGTTCGAGGCGGATTATTCGGCGCAGATGAGTTCGGACCTGACAACGGGGGTGGAGGATTTCGCCATCCTCTTTTCCCCCCGATTTCACCCCGATCTCTTTTTCGAGACATTGGGAGAGGTCAGTTACCTGATGGTCTCGACCGAGGCGTCGCGGTTGGCCGATGTCAATCGAGAGACCTATATCATGCCGCATTTCTCCGACGCGATGCCGCGGATACATGCCGCCCTGCTGCCGCATCTGGCAGGGGCAAGTCTGTCGATCGGCCAGAATGCGGCTATGGTATCGCTGTTGGAAACCTTGGGCGGCTCTGCCTATGTCTTGCGCTCATCCGCCGATCTGCTGGTCAAGGCTGGTACCTGCCGGCTGGTCAGCGATGCCCCACCGATCCCGCAGCCGATTTATGCTGGCATGCATATTCGCAACCGGCACCGGTCCATGCATCGGCGGATTCTGCAGATCCTGCGGGCGCGATTTGGCCCGCGCGCCGGGGCATTGGCCAACCGGCGGGTGGGTTGAACCTGCCTTTCACGGCCGAGGGCGGGCAACTTCTGCATTCAGCCCCTTGAAATCCCACGCCGGGCAGACCAGAGAAAGCACATGAGTGACTTTGCCCAGAGTGCCCGCGCCGCGACGGCAGCCTTGCGTGATCTTTTCGATCCGACGCCGCTGCAATTGAACGAACATCTTTCCAGCCGCTACGAGGCGGAGATCTATCTCAAGCGCGAAGACCTGACACCGGTGCGCAGCTACAAGCTGCGCGGCGCCTTTACCGCGATGGGCAAAGCGATTGCCAAGGGCGCCAAGACCTTTGTTTGCGCCAGCGCCGGCAATCACGCGCAGGGCGTGGCTTTCGCCTGTCGCCATTTCGGCGTGACCGGCACGATATTCATGCCCGTCACCACGCCGCAACAAAAGATCGACAAGACCCGCACCTTTGGCGGCGACGCTGTGGAGATCCGGCTGACCGGCGACTATTTCGACCGGACACTGGCCGCCGCGCTCAGCTATTGCGAGGAAACCGGTGCGCATTTTCTGTCGCCTTTTGATGATGAGGATGTGATCGTCGGGCAGGCCTCTGTCTGTGTGGAACTCCTTGACCAGTTGGGCGGTGCACCCGATCTGGTGATCCTGCCGGTCGGCGGGGGTGGCCTCGCCTCTGGCGTGACCACCTATCTGAAAGAGGCGGCCCCGGCGACGGCGTGCTTTTATGTCGAACCAAAGGGTGGTGCCAGCCTGACGGCGGCGCTGGCCGAGGGTGCGCCCGCGACGTTGAAACGAGTCAACAACTTTGTCGACGGCGCTGCGGTGGCGCGTATCGGCGAGCGGACATTTGCGCGATTGAAAAATACGCCGCCAGAGACGGTGCTGCTGGCGCCGGAGGATCGTATCTGCCTCACCATGCTGGAATTCCTCAATGTCGAGGGGATCGTTCTGGAACCCGCCGGGGCACTGGCGGTGGATGTACTGCCGGAACTGGCCGATCTGATCAAGGGCAAGCGGGTGGTCTGCGTGACCTCGGGCGGGAATTTTGATTTCGAGCGGTTGCCAGAGGTAAAGGAACGCGCCCAGCGCTATGCGGGGCTGAAGAAATATTTCATCCTGCGCATGCCGCAACGCCCAGGCGCATTGAAGGAGTTTCTGGCGATGTTAGGGCCGGATGACGATATTGCCCGCTTTGAATATCTGAAAAAATCGGCGC
>JBARVM010000093.1:0-1680 GCA_049646265.1 Paracoccaceae bacterium | reverse complement strand
GTGGCGGGCCGAATCCTTGGCATGGGCGATATCGTCGCCCTGGTCGAAAAGGCCCAGGAAACCATCGAGATCGCCGAAGCCGAACGGATGATGAAGCGGTTCCAGAAGGGTTTGTTCAATATGAACGACCTCAAGAGCCAGCTGGAACAGATGATGAAGATGGGCGGCATGCAGGGCCTGATGGGCATGATGCCCGGCATGGGCAAGATGGCCAAACAGGCCGAAAGCGCCGGTTTCGACGACAAGATGTTGCGCCGCCAGATAGCTCTGATCAATTCGATGACCAAGAAGGAACGCGCCAACCCCGACCTGATGGCCGCCAGCCGCAAGCGCCGGGTGGCAGCCGGGGCCGGGCTCGAAGTGTCCGAATTGAACAAGCTTTTGAAAATGCACCGGCAAATGGCCGATGTAATGAAAAAGATGGGCAAAATGGGCAAGGGCGGCATGCTCAAACAGGCGATGAAGGGCATGATGGGCAAGGGCGGCGCCGACATGCCCGCGGATTTCGCCAACATGGACCCGGCCAAGCTGGAAGAGGCCGCAAAGGCCATGAAAATGGGCATGGGCGGCGGCATGGGCGGCATGCCCGGCCTTGGCGGGCTGAAACTACCGGGCGGGCTTTCGGGCCTTGGCGGGTTCGGGAAGAAGAAGTGACGCTGACGGACAAACATAAGCCGTCTGCGTTACGCAGCTTCGCCCCCGGCACCAAGGGCGGAAGCGATTTCGCGCTTGTTTTGGGCGGCGGCGTCGGGCGCGGGCCGGTCCGCTTTCGCCACCCGGTCGGGGGTCGCGCATGAACACGATCCTTACCACCCAACGCCTCACCCTGCGCGTCCCCACCATGGCCGATCTTGACGCCAGCGCACGCTTCTGGGCCTCGGAACGCTCTCACATGATGGGCGGCCCCTGGACCCATGAGAAAACGCGCGACAGCCTTGCCGACGTCATCGACCAATGGCGCCGCCACGGTTTTGGCCTCTTCACCGTCACTTTCCGTGACACCGGCGAAGCCATCGGCGGCATCGGCCCCTATTTCCCCGAAACCCACCCCGAACCGGAACTCGGATGGAGCCTTTGGTCGGCCGACCTCGAAGGCAAGGGCCTCGCTTTCGAGGCCGCCATCGCCGCACGCGACTGGTTCTTCGCGACAAGCGGCCACCAGACCGCTGTCAGCTACACAGACCCCGCCAACCATGGCTCGCATCGCCTCTGCGAACGGATGGGCGCGACCGTCGATCCCGACGCGCCCCACCCCTATGGCGACGAACCGACGCTGACCTTCCGCCACCACGCCGGGGGTCGCGCATGATCCCGACGCTCCAAACCCAGCGCCTCACCCTCCGTGCCCCCAAACTCGCGGATTTCGAACATTGGGCCACCTTCTTCGCCTCGCCCCGCTCGATCCATGAACGCGGCATGATGAGCCGCATCGACGCCTGGCGCACCTGGGCCGCCGACGTGGCGATCTGGCAGCTGAAGGGCTACGGCCCCTTCGGCGTCGATGACCGCGCGACCGGTGCTTATCTGGGCGAGGTCGGCATCTATCACGGCGAGGATTTCCCCGGCCCCGAACTGGGCTGGTTCGTCGTGCCCGAGGCCGAAGGCAAAGGCTATGCGGCCGAGGCCGCCCGCGCCGTCCTCGACTGGGTGCGCGCCAGCTTCGACTGGCCGCATGTCACC
>JBARVM010000092.1:0-5488 GCA_049646265.1 Paracoccaceae bacterium | reverse complement strand
GGACAATGGGTCAGGCTGGAAAAGAGTGCCCAGAACGATTCCGGCGCAGATGTTCACGATCATCGTGCGGCAGTCGACAAGATACTGGAAAAGGCGATGAAGCTGCCGGGCGACGAGGCAATCCAATTCCTTGCTGCGGAAAGCAAGAAGCTGGGCATCCTTCTTGGTTCTGGTGCGGCAGCTACCGATGATTGCGCGTGCCAAACCCTGTATCCTGAGCTTGGCAGCAACACGACGAATGGCGAGGTAGCACAATGATCGGACTGACCCACTATCTTGGCGTTGCCGCCGCACTATTCGTGATCGGCATCTTTGGCATCTTCCTCAACCGGAAGAATGTCATCGTCATCCTGATGTCGATCGAGCTGATGCTTCTGGCGGTCAATATCAACTTCGTGGCCTTTTCCAGCTTCCTCCACGATCTGGCGGGGCAGGTCTTTACCATGTTTGTGCTGACCGTCGCCGCTGCCGAGGCGGCGATCGGACTGGCGATACTGGTGTCGTTCTTCCGCAATCGCGGCACGATCGACGTCGAAGATGTCAATGTGATGAAAGGCTGATCCGGGCATGTTGCAGTTCATTCTTCTTGCACCTTTGGCCGCCGCGCTCATCGCAGGTTTTGGCTGGCGTCTAATCGGCGAAAAGGCGGCGATGGCGGTCACGACGGGCGTGCTTTTTGCCGCCTGCGCGTTGTCGTGGAACGTCTTTCTTACGTTCGAGGGTGAAACCCAGCATATCCATCTGCTCGACTGGATCCGCTCTGGCACGCTTGACACGGAATGGTCGATCCGGCTCGACCGGTTGACGGCGATCATGCTGGTGGTGGTGACGACGGTTTCAGCGCTCGTCCATCTTTATTCATGGGGCTATATGGCCCATGACGAAAACTGGACGGACGAGGAACATTACAAGGCGCGTTTCTTTGCCTATCTGTCCTTTTTCACCTTTGCCATGCTGGCGCTGGTGACGGCCGACAATCTGGTGCAGATGTTCTTTGGCTGGGAAGGGGTGGGCGTCGCCTCTTACCTGCTGATCGGTTTTTACTACAAGAAAGCCTCGGCCAATGCGGCGGCGATCAGGGCCTTTGTCGTGAACCGGGTTGGGGATTTCGGCTTTGCGCTGGGGATCTTCGGTCTTTATTTCATGGTCGACAGTATCCGTATGGATGATGTTTTTGCTGCCGGGCCACATCTGGCCGAAAGCACCGTCCACTTCCTTTGGGCGGACTGGAATGCCGCGAACCTTCTGGCCTTCCTGCTGTTTGTCGGCGCCATGGGCAAGTCGGCGCAACTGTTCCTGCACACATGGCTGCCGGACGCGATGGAGGGCCCCACACCGGTTTCCGCCCTTATCCACGCGGCGACGATGGTGACGGCGGGCGTGTTCCTCGTTTGCCGAATGTCGCCCCTCTTTGAATATGCGCCGGAGGCGAAGTCTTTCGTCATGTATGTCGGCGCCGCGACGGCCTTCTTTGCCGCCACGGTCGGTCTTGTCCAGAATGACATCAAACGTGTCATCGCCTATTCGACCTGTTCGCAGCTTGGCTACATGTTCGTGGCTGCGGGCGCGGGCGTTTACGGTGCGGCGATGTTTCACCTTTTCACCCACGCCTTCTTCAAGGCCATGCTGTTTTTGGGGGCGGGGTCGGTCATCACCGCGATGCACCACGAGCAGGACATGCGGAACTATGGCGGTTTGCGCAAGAAGATCCCCCTGACCTTCTGGGCGATGATGATTGGCACGCTGGCGATTACCGGCGTCGGCATTCCGCTGACCCATTTCGGCTTTGCAGGTTTCCTGTCCAAGGATGCGATCATCGAAAGCGCCTTTGCCAGTGGCAATGGCTTTGCCTTTGTCGCGCTTGTCGTTGCCGCATGTTTCACCAGTTTCTACAGCTGGCGTCTGATGTTCATGACTTTCTATGGCACGGCGCGCGGCGATCATCACGCGCATGATCATGCCCATGAAAGCCCCGCCGTGATGACCCTGCCTTTGGGGGTTCTGGCGCTGGGGGCGGTCTTTGCCGGGATGCTCTGGTATGCGCCCTTCTTTGGCGATCATGCCAAGGTGGCGACTTTCTTCAACCTTGGTCATCACGAGGCGGCGGCAGAAGCGGCCCCCGAGACGACCGGCGAGACGGCTACGGCAGAGGCAAGCACAGCCGACGCGGGCCATGCGCCTGCGGCCGAGGAAGCATCTGCCGACGCGGGCCATGCACCTGCGGGCGAGGCGGAAGCAGGCCATGGCGCACCGCAAGGGGCGATTTTCATGGCTGCGGACAATCATGTGATGGAAAAGGCGCATGAGGCGCCGGCATGGGTCAAGACATCGCCCTTTGTTGCGATGCTGATCGGTCTGGCGCTGGCGTGGAAATTCTATATCCGCAGCCCGTCGCTGCCGGGTCGTCTAGCGGCGCAGCAGCCGATCCTTTACCAGTTCCTCTTGAACAAATGGTACTTTGACGAGGTCTATGACTTTATCTTCGTGCGCTTTGCCAAATGGCTGGGCCAGTTCTTGTGGCGGCGCGGTGATGGGGCAATCATTGATGGCACGATCAATGGTGTCGCCATGGGCATTGTGCCCTGGTTCACCCGTCTGGCCGGTCGCGCCCAGTCTGGTTATCTCTTTCACTACGCCTTCGCCATGGTCATCGGCATCGCCGTGCTGTTGGTCTGGATGACACTCTCGGGGGGTGCGCACTAATGGGAAACCTGCTTTCCATCCTTACGTTTCTGCCCCTTGTTGCGGCGGTTATCCTTGCGCTGTTTCTGCGTGGCAATGGCCCGGCAGCGCAGCGCAATGCCAAATGGCTGGCGCTCTTCATCACAACAATTACCTTCCTCTTCTCTCTGCTTTTGCTGCGCGATTTCGATGCGGCAAACCCGAGTTTCCAGTTTGTCGAGCAGCATAGCTGGATCATGGGGCTCAGCTACAAGTTGGGCGTTGACGGGATTTCGGTGCTCTTTGTCCTTCTGACTACCTTCCTCATGCCGATCACCATCCTGTCCTGCTGGTCGGTCGAGGTGCGGGTCAAGGAATATATGATCGCCTTTCTGATGCTCGAAGGGCTGATGATCGGCGTTTTCGTGGCGCTTGACCTTGTGCTTTTCTACCTCTTCTTCGAGGCGGGGCTGATCCCGATGTTCCTGATTATCGGCATCTGGGGTGGCAAGGACCGGATCTACGCGGCTTTCAAGTTCTTCCTCTATACCTTCCTTGGCTCGGTCCTGATGCTGGTGGCGATGATCGCCATGTACCGCGATGCGGGCACCACCGATATTTCGGTGCTGATGGGCCATAGCTTTGCCTCTGACCCGATCAGCCTTTGGGGCTTCCAGATCATCGGCGGGGTGCAGGCGCTCTTGTGGCTGGCCTTCTTTGCCTCTTTCGCGGTCAAGATGCCGATGTGGCCGGTCCATACCTGGTTGCCGGATGCCCACGTTCAGGCGCCGACGGCGGGGTCTGTCATTCTGGCGGCGGTGCTGCTGAAAATGGGTGGTTACGGGTTCCTGCGTTTCAGCCTGCCGATGTTTCCGGTGGCCTCTGACCAGTTTGCCGGTCTGGTTTTCTGGATGAGCGCGATCGCCATTGTCTATACGTCGCTGGTGGCGCTGGCCCAGTCGGACATGAAAAAGCTGATTGCCTATTCGTCAGTCGCGCATATGGGCTATGTGACCATGGGGATCTTTGCGGCGAACCAGCAGGGTGTCGATGGCGCGATCTTCCAGATGCTGTCGCATGGTTTCATCTCCGGCGCGCTCTTCCTTTCGGTCGGGGTGATCTATGACCGGATGCATACCCGCGATATTGACGCCTATGGCGGCCTGGTGAACCGGATGCCCGCCTATGCGCTGATCTTCATGTTCTTCACCATGGCCAATGTCGGCCTGCCGGGGACCTCCGGCTTTGTCGGCGAGTTTCTGACGCTGATGGGGATCTTCCAGGTCAATACGGTCATCGCGGCGATTGCCACGACCGGGGTAATCCTTTCTGCCGCCTATGCGCTTTGGCTTTACCGGCGGGTGATCATGGGCCCGATGGTCAAGGAAGGGTTGATGGCGATTGAGGATATGAGCCTGCGTGAAAAGCTGGTGATGGCGCCTTTGGTGGCGATGACCCTTTTGCTTGGCGTCTATCCGAGCCTTGTCACAGACCGGATCGGGCCGACCGTGAGCCAGATGCTTGAAAATTACCATGCGGCCCTGCCTGAAAAGCCTGCCGCCGTGGCCAGTCATTAAGGAAAAGCACCGTGGAACAGACTGACTTCACTATCGTTCTGCCCGAAATCCTGCTGGCCCTCTATGCGATGGCGGCACTGCTGGTCGCCGTCTACAGCGGCAAGGACCGGTTGGCGCAGCTGATCACCTGGGTCACGGCGGCGGTGTTGCTGGCGCTTGCGGTCTGGGTCGGCCTTTGCTCCGGCAAGGAAGGCAGCGCCTTTGGCGGCGCCATCGTCGTTGATGCCTATGCGCGCTTTGCCAAGGTGCTGATCCTGGCGGCTGCCGCTGGCGTGCTGATCACCAGCGAGGATTACATGCGCCGCCACAAGTTCGCGCGGTTTGAATATCCGATCCTGATTGCGCTGGCGGTCCTTGGCATGATGGTCATGGTTTCCGCCGCCGATCTCATGACGCTGTACATGGGGTTGGAACTGCAGTCCCTGTCACTTTATGTCGTGGCCTCGATCCGCCGTGACAGTGTTAAATCGTCGGAAGCCGGTCTGAAATATTTCGTACTCGGTGCCCTGTCCTCCGGTCTGTTGCTTTACGGCGCCTCGCTGACCTATGGCTTTACCGGCACGACCGATTTCGCAGGGATCCTTGCGGCGATCGAGGCGGGGCATGGCTCTGTCGGGCTGCTGTTCGGTCTGGTCTTCATCATTACCGGTCTGGCCTTCAAGGTTTCCGCCGTGCCCTTCCATATGTGGGCGCCTGATGTCTACGAAGGGGCGCCAACCCCGGTCACGGCCTTTTTCGCGACGGCGCCCAAGGTTGCGGCAATCGGTCTTTTCGCGCGGGTGATGTTTGACGCGTTTGGCGCCGCGGCTTCCGACTGGGGCCAGATCATCGCACTCATCGCGGTTCTGTCGATGTTCTGGGGCGCGGTGGCGGCGATTGGCCAGCGCGATATCAAGCGGCTGATGGCCTATTCCTCTATCGCCCATATGGGCTTTGCGTTGATCGGCCTTGCCGTCGGGACAGAGGCGGGCGTTCAGGCGATGCTGATCTATATGGCGATTTATGTGGCGATGAACCTTGGCACTTTCGCGCTGATCCTCGCGCTGGAAAAGGATGGTCGGCCAAGCACCGAGATTGCCGATCTGAACCAGTTTGCGCGGCGGGCGCCGGGTAAGGCGCTGGCGCTTCTGATCCTGATGTTCTCTTTGGCGGGTGTGCCGCCGATGCTGGGCTTTTTCGCCAAGTTCGGGGTGCTGCGGGCGGCGGTCGATGCCGATATGGCCTGGCTGGCGGTCGCGGGGGCTGTCGCC
>JBARVM010000091.1:0-2189 GCA_049646265.1 Paracoccaceae bacterium | reverse complement strand
GCCATACCCAATACCATGAAAGACATCGCAATCCGGTGGTCGATATGGGTCGCGCAGGTCGCTCCCCCCGGCACAGAACCTGTCCCCATACCGTGAACCACTAACATATCTTCCGCCTCCTCGACCGTAACACCGCAGGCCTCCAACCCACGGGCCATGGCGTCGATCCGGTCGGATTCCTTGACCCGCAACTCCTTGACACCACGCATCACCGTCTTGCCGCTGGCAAAGGCCGCGACCACCGACAGGATCGGATATTCGTCGATCATGCTGGCCGCGCGCTCTTCGGGCACCTCGATCCCACGCATGTCGCCGGAAAAACGCACCCGTAAATCGGCAACCGGCTCGCCCCCCTCCTCACGCGGGTTGAGAAATGCGATATCCCCTCCCATCTCGACCAGAGTTGTGAATAGCCCATTGCGTGTCGGGTTCTGGCTGACACCCGGCACCAGAATATCCGACCCTTCGACCAATAATGCCGCGCAGACAGGAAAGGCGGCCGAGGATGGGTCGCGCGGCACGGCGACCTGCTGGGCGCGCAGTTCCGGCTGACCGGTCAGCGTGATGACACGCCCTTCAGGCCCGGCTTCTACCGTCAGTTCCGCACCGAAGCCGCGCAACATCCGCTCGGTATGATCCCGCGTCGGTTCCTTCTCGATCACCACCGTCTGACCGGGCGCATTCAACCCGGCCAACAACACCGCCGACTTTACCTGCGCCGAGGGCATGGGCACCTGATAGCGCACCGGTACCGGCTCCGCGGCGCCAACAACCACCATCGGCAACCGCCCGCCGCTGCGCCCGTAAGAGCGCGCCCCAAAGAGCGCAAGCGGTTCAGTCACCCGCCCCATCGGCCGCTTGCGCAAACTTGCATCCCCGGTAAAGGTGGCGGTCATCGCCGTCGTGGCCATCGACCCCATGATCAGTCGCACGCCGGTGCCGGAATTGCCGCAATCAATCACCGTCTCAGGCTCGGAAAACCCGCCGACACCTACCCCGAAAACCGACCAGTCGCCCGGCCCGTGCTGCACAAGCTCTGCCCCAAAGGCGCGCATCGCCCGCGCTGTATCCAGCACATCCTGACCTTCCAAGAGCCCGCTGACCCGCGTCTCGCCCACCGACAGCGCCCCAAGGATCAAGGCCCTGTGGCTGATCGATTTGTCGCCCGGCACTTCCGCCACGCCTTTCAGGGGCCCGGCCTTCCGGGAGGTCATCGGTATCGGTTCTTCGCCATGGCCGGACATATCGGTCTCCTCGCAATTGCCCCGCTGATAGCGCAGCCCGCCAGCCCGGTCCATGCCCGCCCCCTTCACTTTGGCAAAAATATTCCCGGGGGAGGCCCCCCTTGGGGGGCCGGGGGCAGGCAGCCCCCTACCGGGGCTCAACTGCGGCGAAAGGTCAGATAATGCGGCACCCGGCCTTCACGCAGCGCCTTTTGCTCATATCGTGTCGAGAGCCAGTCCTCCCAGGGATGCCCCCCCTGCGCCACCAAATCAAACCCCGCGCGCGGCACCTCTTCCAAAGTCTGGCGCACATAATCGGGAATGTCGGTCGCCACGCGAAACTCTGCGCCAGGCTGCATGACCCTGCAAAGTGCTGCCAGATAGCCGGGCGTTACGAAGCGGCGGCGATGATGGCGCGCCTTGGGCCAGGGGTCGGGATAGTTGAGAAAGGCCTTTTCCACCGATCCCGGCGGCAGCACGTCAAAAAGATCGCGCACATCTCCGGGATGGATCGCCAGATTTCCAACCCCCGCCGCGCGGATCTTGCCCAAAAGCATGGCAATACCGTTGACAAAGGGCTCTGCCCCGATGATCGCAACCTGCGGGTTGCGCGCCGCCATATGCACCAGATGCTCACCACCGCCAAAGCCGATCTCCAGCCACAGCGGCCGCGCACCGAAAAGTGCTGCAGGGTCAATAGTCTGCCGGTCGGGGTTTTCTGCGGCGGTGACATTCTTCAGGCGCAAATCTTCAAGATCTTCGGCCAGATAGGCTTTCTGACTGGCGCGCAGCGTCTTGCCATGAACGCGGCCATAGAAATTCCGCCGCCCTGGCTGGCTCGTCTTGTCTTCATCATTCATGGCCGCGCTCTAAGCCGGGCAAAGGCCCAAGGTCAAGCCGCAACCCGTCTCAACCCCGCCCGCGATAGGGCGCAACCCCCTGATCGGGCACCCACCGGCCTTCGGG
>JBARVM010000090.1:0-1972 GCA_049646265.1 Paracoccaceae bacterium | reverse complement strand
GCGAACAGTTGCTCGACCGCCATCCAGAGGTCGGGCATGCCTATCTGATGTCAGGAGCCTGCCTGCCGTTGCGGCCCTGCGCTGAACTCGTCAACTATTTGGCGGACCATGCTGATACGGATTTCATCGAAAGTGTGACCACCGACGATGTGCCGTGGATTATTGACGGGCTTGCAAAGGAACGTTTTACGCTGCGGTTCCCCTTTCCCTGGCGTACCCACCGCCGACTGTTCGAGGCCTATGTCGCCCTGCAAAGGCGGGTCGGTTTCCGCCGCAGGATTCCCGCCGACCTGACGCCCCATATGGGCTCGCAATGGTGGTGCCTGACCCGCCGGACACTTTTGTCGATATTGAAAGACCCACGGCGCCAGGAGTTTGACCGCTATTTCCGTCGAGTCTGGATCCCGGATGAAAGCTATTTTCAAACCTTGACGCGTTTGTTTTCAACCAAGATCGAAAGTCGCCCTTTGACACTGGCCAAGTTCGATATCCAGGGCAAGCCGCATATTTTCTACGATGACCATTTGCAGCTTTTGCGCCGCTCCGACTGTTTTGTGGCACGAAAGATTTGGCCCAGGGCTGATCTTCTATATCAGACTTTCCTTGGTGAGGCGGAAAAAAGCAGGCCCCGGGCCGAACCTCAGCCAAGCAAGATCGACAGGCTGTTTTCTCAGGCCGTTAACAGGCGACGCCATGGCAGATCGGGTCTATATATGCAAAGCCGCTTTCCTGCTATAGACCGAGAAAATACCAAAACTTCAGAGCCTTACTCTATCTTTCATGGATTTTCAGATATTTTCGAAAACTTTGACGGTTGGTTGGCTAAGTCTGTTGGCAGTCGGGTACACGGGCATCTTTTTGCGACGGAACGGGCGGAATTTGCTGGCGGGGCGAGGGTTTATAACGGCGGACTGTCGGACAGCGCGCCTTTGCGCGACTACAATCCACAGGCCTTCCTGACCAGTCTGATCTGGAACACGCGCGGCGAGCGACAGTGCTTTCAGTTTTCACCACGCGACCTTCAGGATCTCAATGAGTTTATCGCCACCGATACCAATGCGCAGATATCCGTCATCTCTGGCAGCTGGGCGGTGCCCCTTTTTCACTCCTCCGGTCCCTTTGCGGAAATAAGGGCAGAAGCCGCGCGCCTTCAGGCGATTGAAACCCACCATCTCGCTCTTCTACGTTCACCAAAGGTGAGGGCGCGCGTGAGAATCTGGACGCTCGCAGAATTTCTTGACCATCCGATCGAGCATCTTCAGACGCTGGTTGATGAAATCTATCCGCGTTCGCCCCGCAGCGTGACCGAAGTACCGCGGATGGTTGATCTAACCGGTTTCGGGCTTTTCCTGCAGAATCTGAAAAATCAGGGAATGCAGCCGACGCTTATGGGGGATTTTCCAACCAGCCTTGATTGGCATGCACCGGTAGCAGACCGGCCGCGGCCGCATCTGGTCCGTTAGATGGCGGACAGGGACCGTCCTTTTCATTCGTTCGTGGTCTTTGCCGCGATGCGCACAGGTTCCAACCTGTTGGAGGCTGAGTTGAACAGTTTCGACGGCGTCACCTGCCATGGCGAACTGTTCAACCCGGCCTTTATTGGTGGCCCAGCCAAACCCAAGGTGCTGGGCATGAGCAAGCCGGAAAGGGATGCTGACCCGGGGCGCCTATTGCAGCTGGTGCAAGAGGTGGGCGGGCTGAACGGCTTTCGTTTTTTCCCCGGCCATGATGAGCGGGTGCTGCCAATGCTGCTTCAAGATCGGGGTTGTGCCAAGATCATCCTGCGCCGCAATCCGCTGGACAGCTATGTCAGCCTAAAAATTGCGCGGCAAACCGGCCAGTGGCGTATGGGCGATGGCCGAACGCGAAAAGAGGCCAAGGCAACCTTTCAGGCTGAGGAATTCGCCAGCTACCGGGCCGAGTTGGAGGCCTATTATCAGGCTCTGCAGCGGCTATTGCAGTATAGTGGCCA
>JBARVM010000089.1:0-6239 GCA_049646265.1 Paracoccaceae bacterium | reverse complement strand
CCCTGGTTGCGGCGGTGACCTTTGGCGATGTCATCGGCTGGCGACGGCTGACGGCGATTGCCATCGGCTTTCTGGGGGTGATCATCATCGTGCGTCCCGGAGCCGAAGGGTTCGATGGCTGGTCGCTCTTGGGGGTCGGCTCGATGCTCTGCGTTGTGGTGCGCGACCTGGCCACCCGCAAGATTTCCCGCCGCGTACCCAGCATGACCGTGGCCCTTCTCGCGGCCCTGTCGGTGACGATTGCGGCGGGGCTGATGCTGCCCTTTCTGGACTGGGTGCCGGTGGCGCCGAGCCATCTGCGCCACATCGCCTATGCGGCCGCCTTTCTTGTCTGCGGCTATCTGACGGTGGTCATGTCGATGCGGGTTGGCGACGTCGCCTATGTCGCGCCCTTTCGCTATTTCTCGCTTCTGGCGGCGGTGGTTCTGGGGCTCATTTTCTTCGACGAGGTGCCGGACGGCTGGACAATCATCGGCAGTATCGTGGTCGTGCTGACCGGTATCTACACCTTTTACCGTGAACGGCGGGTCGCGGCGGAAGATCAGGCGGCGCAGGGCTGACGGGACCGCACTGGCGGGCTTTTGCAGCAACCCTTCTCGGCACATTTACAATTTTCGCCATGTGAAGTAGCACCAGCCACAGGGCCCTACCGAGGACGCGTCAGCATATGGTTGCCATCTCTATCGTCATTCCTGCCAAGAACGAGGCTGAAAACCTGCCGGCCTTGCTGGAGGGGATCGGACAGGCCTGTGCTGAGATTGCGCATGAAATCATCGTGGTCGATGATGGTTCCACCGACAACACCGCGGCAGTGATCGGCGAGATTGCGGCAGGGCGGGCGACGGTGCGGTTGATCCGGCATGACCGGTCCGGCGGGCAAAGTGCGGCGGTTCATTCCGGTGTTCGAGCTGCGCTTGGGCCGATTGTCTGCACGCTGGATGCGGACGGGCAAAACCCGCCCAGCAATCTCCCCGGCCTTTACGCGCCGCTTCTGGCCGCCGGCGCCGAGGAAATCGGTCTGGTCGCCGGCCAGCGGGTCGGGCGCCGCGATACCCTGTCAAAGCGCCTTGCGTCCAAATTCGCCAATGCGCTGCGGGGCTGGATGTTGCGTGATGGCACCCGCGACACCGGTTGCGGGCTGAAGGCCTTTCGGCGGGACGCCTTTCTGGCGCTACCCTATTTCGACCACATGCACCGCTATCTGCCCGCGCTTTTCGCCCGAGACGGCTGGCGGGTCAGCCATGTCGACGTGACCCACATGGCGCGGCAGGCTGGGCGGTCGAATTACAATAACCTGCAGCGGGGCATCGTCGGGGCGGTCGATCTTTTCGGCGTCATGTGGCTGATCCGGCGGAAAAAGAAATCCCGGCCTACAGAGGTAGCGCCGGACAGGAAATAGGGGCAAGAGCCTTGGAAAAATTCATGGCGCTGATGCATGTCGACAGCCGGGCAGAGCTTTTGTGGGTTCTCTTCGGCCTTTTCGGTCAGCTGATGTTTACCGGTCGGTTCCTCGTGCAATGGATCGCCTCGGAGCGGGCAAAACGTTCGGTCATGCCGGTACTGTTTTGGTATTTCTCGCTGGCGGGTGGCGCGGTTCTTCTGGCCTATGCCATCTACCGCAAGGATCCGGTCTTTATTCTGGGCCAGTCGCTGGGTGTCTTTATCTACCTGCGTAACCTGTGGCTGATCCACAAGTCAGAGGCGACAGGGTGAGTGCGCCGGCGCGCTGGTTTGGTCCGGCACTGGCAGGCGTTGCGCTGATCACGCTCACGCGGCTACTGGCGCTGGCGTTCAACCGTACCGATCTTTTCGTGGACGAGGCGCAATATTGGCTTTGGGGCCAGCGGCTGGATTTCGGCTATTATTCCAAACCGCCGCTGATCGGCTGGCTGATCGGCGGCGTCACAAGTCTGGTGGGCAGCGACGCGGCCTTTTGGGTGCGCATGCCCGGTGCGGTTCTGCATGGGGCGACCGGGCTGATCCTTGGTGCCGCCGCCGCGCGGCTTGCGAGCCCACGCGCCGCCTTTTGGGTGGCACTCTCTTATGTGACGCTGCCCTTTGCCACGGTCGGCGGGCTGCTTATCTCTACCGACACAGTCATGGCGCCAGCCTTTGCAATGGGCCTTTTCTTCTGGCTGCGGCTTTGCGAGGATCGTCGCCCCCTATCGGCTATTCTGGCCGGGCTGGCGGTCGGGTTGGCCTTTCTGGCGAAATATGCGGCGGTCTATTTCCTGCTGGGGGCGGGGCTTGGGGCGCTGATGGTTCCGGCGATGCGGGTCGGCTGGCGCAACGGGGCGCTGTTTCTTGGCGCCTTTACCCTTGTGGCGGCGCCGAACATTATCTGGAACCTGACGCATGATCTGACGACCGTCAGCCACACATTGGATAACGTCGGCTGGGTGCGGCAGGAAGAGGCTACGAGCCGTCTGGACCTTGGCCGAGGCATGGGCTTTGTCCTTGGCCAGTTCGCTGTCTTTGGCCCCTTTCTGTTTCTGGCATTGCCACCGGCACTGCTGGCAGTCTGGCGGCAAGGCGGGCTGGCGCGGGGCCTGATCTTCTTCTCGCTACCCGCACTTTTAATCGTCACGCTACAGGCGACACTCGACAAGGCCTATGCCAACTGGGCTGTGTCGGCCTATTTTGCCGCAACGCTCCTCGTCGTGCCATGGCTTCTTGGGCGGGCGCCGCGCGTCCTGCAGGCCGGCTTTGCCCTGAACGCCGTGCTGGCTGTGGCGCTGCCGCTGCTGACCATCACCGCCCCATGGCCAGACCGCGCTGGCAAACCCTTGATGCAGCGCTATCTGGGGCAGGAAGCGCTGAGCGCCGCTATTATCGCCGCCGCCCGGGACAATGGCGCCAGCGCCGTCTATGCAGCCGATCGCGGGCTATTGTCGTCGCTCTTTTACTACGGGCGCGACAGTGGCCTGACCTTCTATGCGCCAAGGCCGATCGGGCGACCACAAAACTATTTTGAGCAGACCTTCCCCCTGCCTGACGCGCCGCAGCCAGAAACGCTCTATATTCTAGCCGAGCAGCCGGTTTGCGGCGGTGTCGCTCTGGCGCCCGTCGTGCTCTTTGATACGAACCGTACCGCCTTTGCCAAATGGTCTTATGCGGGCTACCGGATACCGCAAGGATGTGCCGATGCGCTGCCATGATCCCCGCACCGTCTGGCTGACACTGGCCGCCAGCGCGGCATTTGCCGCTGCGCTCTTTTCCCTGATGCCGGAAATCGATCTATGGGTCAGCGGCGCGTTTTTTCGCGCGGGGCAGGGCTTTTTGCTGACGGGTACCGGCTGGATCGAGCTGGTGCGCAACCTTGTTTGGGATCTGTCGATCGGGGTCTTTCTGCTGGCCCTTCTGGGCAGCGCGCTGGCCCTGACCGGCCGGCGGCTTTTCGGGCTTGCCGGGCGGTTTTGGGGCTTTGTTTCGGCCCTGTACCTGATTGCCCCCCTTGCGCTTGTGAACGGTCTGCTGAAGGCCCATTGGGGCCGGGCACGGCCCGCGAATGTCGACGGCTTTGGGGGCACCGCGCATTTCACGCCGGCCCTTTTTCCCACCGATCAGTGCGCGGCGAACTGCTCCTTTGTTTCGGGAGAGGTTTCGGCCACCGTCGCCCTTTCCATCACCATGCTTTTGGCCCTTTCGGCGATGGCGCACCGGCTGCCCGCCAGCTTGCAAAGGCTCTGGCTGGGGCTGGCCTGTCTTTTGCCGCTTGGCGTGGCCCTGCAGCGCATCGCATCGGGGCGGCATTTCCTGTCGGATACGGTTTTTGCGGCGATCATCACCCTTGCCGTCGCGGCGCTTCTGGCCCGGCTGATCCTGGGCTGGCGCAGCGGCGGAAATTGACCTGCCGGACCCCGCCGGCGAGGGCAAAGACGGGGCAGGCGGCAGCTGCCGCCCCGAAAGGCCCAAAGCGAGGTCATTCGCGAGGCCCGGCTTGTTGACAAGCCCCGCGACTCCCCCTATACGGCGCCAACTTGAGCTTGGGGAGCGACCGTTCCCCCTGTGCAGGTATCAAAACTGAAGTGGTCACGATCCAGGCCCTGTTGCCTCGATCCTCTGGAATTCCACCGCGTCGTCCTCGCGAAGGGGACGCATGCGGTTTTGGTGTTTTGCGGACGCGCAGGGCACGACATGGTGAAATGCCCCCGGAAACGGCGTTGACGGACGCACGTTGAACGGGTTGCAAGATAGGGCGAGATTTATGCCGACGATCCAACAGCTGATCCGGAAACCCCGGGAAGCAAATGCAAGAAAGTCCAAGTCGCAGCACTTGGAAGGCTGTCCGCAAAAGCGTGGCGTCTGCACGCGCGTCTATACGACGACGCCGAAGAAGCCGAACTCGGCCATGCGTAAGGTCGCCAAGGTGCGCCTGACCAACGGCTTTGAAGTGATCAGCTATATCCCTGGTGAAAAGCACAACCTTCAGGAACACTCCGTGGTCCTGATCCGTGGCGGCCGGGTAAAAGACCTTCCTGGTGTGCGCTACCACATCCTGCGCGGTGTTCTGGATACCCAGGGCGTTAAAGATCGTCGTCAGCGTCGTTCGAAATACGGCGCCAAGCGTCCGAAATAAGGAGAGGCAGAGATGTCCCGTCGTCACGCCGCTGAAAAGCGCGAAGTTTTGCCGGACGCCAAATATGGTGACCGGGTTCTGACCAAGTTCATGAACAACCTGATGGTTGACGGCAAGAAGTCCGTCGCCGAAACCATCGTCTATTCCGCGTTGGAGCGGGTCGAGGGCAAGCTGAAGCGCGCCCCGATCGAGGCCTTCCACGAGGCGCTTGAGAACGTCAAGCCGTCGCTGGAAGTGCGGTCGCGCCGCGTTGGCGGTGCCACCTATCAGGTGCCGGTCGAGGTTCGCCCGGAACGCCGCGAGGCGCTGGCAATCCGCTGGCTGATCGTCGCCGCCAAGAACCGCAACGAAAACACCATGGAAGAGCGTCTTGCAGGCGAACTTCTGGATGCTGTGAATTCGCGCGGTTCCGCCGTGAAGAAACGTGAAGACACCCATAAGATGGCCGACGCGAACAAAGCGTTCAGCCATTATCGCTGGTAATAGAGAAAGCCTGAGGCAGCCCAATGGCACGCGAATACTCCCTGAACCGCTACCGGAACTTCGGTATCATCGCCCATATCGACGCGGGTAAGACCACGACGACAGAGCGGATCCTGTATTACACCGGCAAATCCCACAAGATCGGCGAAGTGCACGATGGTGCCGCGACGATGGACTGGATGGAGCAGGAGCAGGAGCGTGGCATCACGATCACCTCGGCTGCGACCACCACCTTCTGGCAGCGCACTATCGACAGCACCAATCCGGCCAAGAACGATCTTTTCCGTTTCAACATCATCGACACCCCCGGCCACGTCGACTTCACCATCGAAGTTGAACGTTCGCTGGCGGTTCTTGATGGCGCCGTGGTACTGCTCGACGGCAACGCCGGGGTTGAACCGCAGACCGAAACGGTTTGGCGTCAGGCCGACCGCTACAAGGTTCCGCGGATCGTCTTCGTCAACAAGATGGATAAGACCGGCGCGGATTTCTACAACTGCGTCAACATGATCAAGAGCCGCACCGGCGCCACGCCGATGCCGGTTGCCCTGCCTATCGGTGCCGAAGACAAGCTCGAAGGCATCATCGACCTGATCACCATGGAAGAATGGGTCTACCAGGGCGAAGATCTGGGCGCCTCCTGGGTGCGTCAGCCCATTCGTGCAGAACTGCAGGAACTGGCCGACAAATGGCGCAACAACATGGTTGAAATCGCCGTCGAACAGGACGACGAGGCCATGGAAGCCTATCTGGAAGGCACGGAGCCGGACGCCGATACGCTGCGCAAACTGATCCGCAAGGGCTGTCTGTCGCTGTCCTTCGTGCCGATGCTTGCCGGTTCCGCGTTCAAGAACAAGGGCGTGCAGCCCATGCTGAACGCCGTCATCGACTTCTTGCCCGATCCGCTCGACGTGCCGCCCTACATGGGCTTTAAGCCGGGCGACGAGACGGAAACCCGCAACATCTCCCGCTCGGCCGATGATGCGCAGCCCTTCTCTGCGCTGGCCTTCAAGATCATGAACGACCCCTTCGTCGGCTCGCTGACCTTTACCCGCATCTATTCCGGCGTCCTGAACAAGGGCGACCAGATGCTGAACGCGACCAAGGAGCGTAAAGAGCGCGTTGGCCGTATGATGATGATGCATGCCATCGACCGCGAAGAGATCACCGAAGCATT
>JBARVM010000088.1:0-14813 GCA_049646265.1 Paracoccaceae bacterium | reverse complement strand
TGCAACACCTTTTGCAGCACAAAGGCGGGCAGGCCCGCGCCATAGATGGCCAGTGCAAGGGCGGTGGGGCCGGTATCGGCGGCAGTAAAGGCGCCGCGCTGGAAAAGAACCGAAATCAGCGGCACCGATATCACCATCAGCGCCACAGCCGCAGGCAGGGTCAGAAACAGGGCAAATTCGGCCGCGCGGCAAAAGGCATGGCGACTGCCGGGCAGGTCATCGGCCTTCAACCGGCGCGACAGGTCCGGCAAAAGCACGACGCCAATGGCGATGCCCACCACCCCGAGGGGTAGTTGATAGAGCCGGTCGGCATAGCTCAGCCAGGCGATGGCCCCGTCAAAGAAGCTGCCCACTTGCCGTCCGACCAAAAGGTTGATCTGCACAACCCCGCCCGCCAGCACCGAGGGTGCTGCAACCGCCAGAAGCCGCCGCAGATCGGTGGAAAAACGCGGACGGCGAAAGCGCAGCGGAAAGCCCATTTTTTTCGCCGCAACCCAGACAAGCGCCAGCTGGGCCATGCCGGTCAACGGGGTGGACCAGGCCAGCGTCAGCCCCATGTCCCAACCCGCCCGGTGCGCAAAAATCATCGCAAAGATGAAGATGATATTGAGCAGGACCGGCGCCCCCGCCGCCGCCACAAAACGCCCGCCAGCATTGAGAAGGCCCGACAGAAGTGCCGTCAGGGATATGAAGAAAATATAAGGAAAACAGATATTTCCATACTCTATCGCCAGTTCTAGCCTTTCGTCGCCCGCAAAGCCGCCAGCCATTGCCAGAACCAGCCAGCGCATGCCCAGCATGGCGACAATCGAAAAGAGCGCCACAACGATGGCAAGGCCGGTAAAGGCCTCCTCGGCGAAACCATGGGCATCCTCGCCTGCTTCGAGTTTTTTGGAAAAGATCGGTACGAAGGCGGTGTTGAAGGCACCTTCGGCAAAGAAGCGGCGGAACATGTTGGGCAGCGAAAAGGCCACAAGGAATGCTTCGGCCACAGCACCTGTCCCTAGGTAGTTGGCCGTCAGCACATCGCGGGCAAAACCGGCAACCCGGCTTAGCAAGGTCCAGGTTCCGACTGTCAGGAAACCTTTCATCAGGCGGATGGGTTTCATCAGTGAGAGGCCTCGGCCCTTTCGGCGCCCTCGGCAATCGCCGCGCGCAGTTTCTTTTCCAGACTGTCTTGCTTGAGTTTCGAGTGCAATTTCAAGCCGAACATATCCTTGATGTAGAAACTATCGACGACCTGCGCGCCGTAAGTCGCAATCACTGCGCTGGCGATATAGATATTTGCCGCGGCCAGCGTGCGGGTCAGATCGAACAAGAGGCCGGGCCGGTCGCGTGTATCGACCTCAATGATCGTATAGATGTCGGAGCCGTCATTGTCGAAAGTGATATGGGTGGGAAAGCGGAACTGCCGCTGGCTTTTCTTGATCTTGTCGCGTTCTTTCATCGCGTCGCGAGTGATGACCTCACCCATCAGGATCTTGGTGATCATCTGTTTCAGGCGCGGGATTCGGGTGGCCTCATAGGGGTGGCCCTCGCTGTCCTGTATCCAGAAAACGGCGGTGGCATAGCCATCCTTGGATGTATAGGTGCGCGCGTCGACGACATTGGCGCCAACCAGCGCCAAGGCCCCCGCCAGACGCGAAAAGATGCCCGGATGGTCAGCAAGGGCAAAGCAGGCCCTTGTCGCGTCGTGATCCCTGTCCGGTTCGATATCGACGCGGATTTCCGTGTCGGGGATGTCGCGCAGCATGCGGGCAAACACCGCCTGTGCATCGGTCGAAAGACCCTGCCAGTAGGGGTCGTAATGGCGCGCCAATTCGCGGCGCAGATCCTTGGCATCCCACGGGGCCAAGCGCGCGCGCAGCGCCTTTTTCGCCTCGTCCAGACGTTTTTCCCGGTTAAGGCTTTCCAATCCCGCGCTCAGTGCGTCCGTTGTATCGGCATGCAGCCGCCGCAGCAGCATGGCCTTCCAGTTGTTCCATGTATTCGGCCCGACGCCGCGAATGTCGCAAACGGTCAGGACCGTCAGAAGATCGAGCCGCTTCTTGCTTTTGACCACCTTGGCAAAGTCGCGCACCGTGCGCGGGTCGGCGATATCGCGCTTTTGCGCCATGTCCGACATGAACAGATGATAACGCACCAGCCATTCGACCGTTTCGCATTCTTCGGTCGTCAGGCCCAGCCGCGGGCAGACGCGCCGGGCGATTTGCGCGCCAAGGATGGCGTGATCCTCGGGCCGGCCCTTGCCGATATCATGAAGGAGGAGTGCGACGTAAAGAATCTTGCGGTTGACGCCCTCTTCGAGGATCGACGAGGAAAGCGGCAGCTCCTCTATCAGCTCGCCCCGTTCGATCTGTGCCAGAATGGAGATGGTCTGGATCGTATGTTCGTCGACTGTATAGTGGTGGTAGACGTTGAACTGCATCATGGCGACGATCGGTTCAAACTCCGGCAGGAAGGCCGCGAGAACCCCCAACTCGTTCATCCGCCGCAAGGCGCGTTCGGGATTGCCGTGTTTGAGCAGGAGATCAAGGAAGATCCTCACCGCCTCGCGATCTTCGCGCATCTCGTCATCGATCAGATGCAGGTTGGCAGTCACCAGCCGCATCGCGTCAGGGTGGATCAGAACACCACTGCGCAACGCTTCCTCGAAAAGCCGCAGGAGGTTCAGTTTGTTTTTGGCGAAATCGGCGGGGTTGTCCACATGCAGGCGGCCCCGGTCCAGCCGATAGCCTTTCGCCACTTTACGGTGACGCCGGAAAAAACCCACCAGCCGCGCCTCTTGTTTCAGATGCCGCGCCTCCATCGCGGTCAGGAAGACGCGGGTCAGTTCACCGACATGGGTGGCGTGACGGAAATAGTCCTGCATGAAATGTTCGACGGCGCGGCGCCCGCCACTGTCATGATAGCCAAGCTTTGCGGCCACTTCGACCTGCATGTCGAAAGACAGTTTGTCGACCGCCCGCCCGGCTGTGGCATGCAGATGGCAGCGCACCGCCCAGAGAAAATCCTCCGCCGCCGCGAAATTCGCATATTCCTCTGGCGAGAATACCTTTTCGGCGACCAGATCGCGAGCCTTGTCCACCCGGTGGATATATTTGCCGATCCAGTAGAGCGTCTGCAGGTCGCGCAGCCCGCCTTTGCCTTCCTTGACGTTCGGCTCCAGCATATAGCGCTGACCGCCTTGGCGTTTGTGGCGCTCTGCCCGCTCTGCCAGCTTTGCCTCGATGAATTCCGGACCCGTGCCGCGAAAGAGGTCATGCAGCAGCCGCTCATGCAGCTTTTGCGCAAGGGCGCTGTCGCCGCAAAGGTAGCGATGTTCCAAAAGGGCGGTGCGGATGGTGAAATCCTCGCGCCCCAGCCGCAGGCAATCGGCGATGGTTCGGCTGGCATGGCCGACCTTCAGCTTCAGATCCCACAGGATATAAAGCATTGTTTCGATGACACTTTCGGCCCATGCAGTCATCTTGTAGGGCGTCAGGAACAAAAGGTCGATGTCGGAATAGGGTGCCAGCTCCTGCCGACCGTAGCCGCCGACGGCCATGAGCGTGATCCGTTCCGCCGTAGTAGGGTTGGGCAGGGGATGCAAAAGCGTGGTAGCAAGCCGGAAGGTCACGTCGATGGTGGCATCGGCGAGCCGTGCCCGGGCGCGGACGGTCTGGCGGGCGGATCGCGGGGCGGCGGCGAAGGCAGCCTCGATTTCCTCCGTCGCTGCACGGCGGGCGGTGGTCAAAGCCTGCACAATCGCCTGACGGCGGGCCAGAGGATCCTGCAACTCTGCAAGCTCTGCCGCAAGCTCCGCAGCGAAAGCGTCGGTCTGGTAGATCGGCGGATCTGCGTCGGGCACGGCTGTCACGCTGCTGTCGGCCCTTTCGGTCTTATAGCCCGGCGTCGCCGAAGCTTCTTGGGGCAGGATCAATGATCGTGTAGCTGCCATTCTGGACCTGTGCGATGGCCAGAGCTCGGTCATTGGTGCCATCCGGCCGCAGGCGGAAGACGCCATTCACCCCGGCAAAGCCCGCCGTCTGGGTCAGGGCGGCACGCGACAGCGGGTCAGGCTTGCCGGATTTCACCAGCGCGCCAATTGCCGCGATTCCGTCATAGGCCAGACCGGCAATCGGGTTTGGTGTCGTGCCATAGGTGCTGGCATAGCGCGCCTGAAAGCGCCCGACGAGTCCGGGATCGGGCAGGGCGAACCAGCTGCCCTGAATGCCGGGGAAGGTCAGCGTGGCAGTTGGAATATCCCACCGGGTCAGGCCCATATACTGGATCGAACTGGCCCCCAGACCCGCTTCGGGCAAGAGCCGTGCCAAGAGCGGCAGGGCACCGGCGCTGTCCGCCGTCAGGAAAAGCGCATTGGCGCCGTTCGAGCGGGCCGCCGATACGATGGAAGGCACCGCCGCCGTGACGCCCGGTCCGGAAAAGACATAAGGGACAGCGCCGACGACGCGGGCGCCCGAGCGGCCTGCAGCCGCCTCGATCGAACGGCGACCCAGATCGCCCTGCGGCGTCTGGTCGTAGGCCACGAGGATAGAGGTCTTGCCGCGCGCAGCGGCAAAATTGGTCAGGCGGCGGGCGGTGTTCTGAAAGGTCGAACCCATGACAAAGACGTTGCCACCCGCCACATCGGTATTGTTGGAAAAGGACAGGACATTCAGCCCCTGGCCGCGAACGGCCTGCCCGGCGGCCGCAGCGGACTCGCCAAAGACCGGGCCAAGGATGATTGCCGCGCCATCCGTCGCTGCCTGCGAGGCCATTTGCGAGGCAAGTGCAGCGCTCGAACCGGCATTATAGACCCTAAGGTCGATCGTCACGCTGCCTGCCAGATCGGCAACGGCCATTTCCGCCGCCTGTTGCAACTCGCGCGCCAGAATCTCATCGCCGGCATTGCCGCTGCCATAGGGCAGGAGCAGGGCAACAGGGATGGGCTTGTTCGGGTCAAGTGCCGGTCCCCGGCTGCTGGTCGCCCCCGGCTGGCAGGCTGCGAGCATGAGGGTGGCGGCAGTAAAAACAACTGCCTTCAGCGCCTTGCGGCGGGACGTCAAAACGGACAACATGGCAAAACCTCATACTGCGGCAGTGGTAAAAATGATGCGTAAACCGTATGCGCATCCGGTACGGAAGTAAACGTGGGTAGAGCCATATCACCACAAGGAAAATGGAATGAGCGGTGAACGGCCAAAACCGGGCGCGGGCCTATACTTCATCTCGACGCCAATTGGCGCGGCGCGGGATATCACGCTGCGCGCACTCGATCTTCTGGCGGGTGCAGATGTGCTGGTGGCCGAAGATACGCGCACGCTCCGCCATCTGATGAATATTCATGGTGTAGCCCTCGGCCACCGACCGCTCTGGGCCTATCACGACCATAATGGCGCTGAGGTCCGCCCGCGCATTCTGGCCGCCCTGGCGGAGGGCAAGTCGGTCGCCTATGCCTCCGAGGCCGGAACGCCGCTTGTCGCCGACCCCGGCTATCAGCTTGGCCGCGCCGCGATAGAGGCCGGTTTCACGGTGTCCGCCGCCCCCGGCCCCTCTGCCGCCATCATGGCGCTGACCGTTTCCGGCCTGCCATCGGACCGGTTCCTCTTTGCCGGTTTTGCACCTGCCACGCGCCAGGCGCGCAAAAGCTGGCTTGCCGAAATGACCCACAGTGCCGCCACCTTGATCTTTTACGAAGCGCCAGGGCGGTTGCCAGACCTTTTGGAGGATATGGCACAGGTCTTTGGCCCGGACCGGCAGGCCGCCGTCTGCCGCGAGCTGACCAAGAAGTTCGAAGAGGTAGTGCGCGGCGATCTGGCGGGGTTGCAGGCGCGATTTGCCGGGCAGAAGGTCAAGGGAGAGATTGTGGTTCTGGTTGACCGCGAACGCAACCGCGCCGCCAATGCCGAAGATATCCGCGCCGCACTGGCAGAGGCCTTGGGCCGGATGAAGGTGAAAGAGGCCGCGGCGATCGTTGCGGAAATCCACGGGCTGCCGCGGCGGGAAGTCTATCAGATGGCCCTTGATCTGAGCCGCGACAAGTGACCGGGCCGGGCAGCCATGGCGGGGCTAACAGGGCCGACAAGGGCGCGCGGGCCTATCTTGCCGGCCTTGCCGCCGAAGAACAGGTGGAGCGGCGGTATCGCGCGCAGGGGTGCCAGCTGGCGGCGCGGCGCTGGCGCGGCTCCATAGGCGAGATTGACCTGATCTTTCGGCAGGGTGATTTGTTGATTTTTGTCGAGGTCAAGCAATCGGCCAGTTTCGCGACGGCGGCAGAGCACCTTACGGCGGCGCAGCAGCAGCGGATCTGGCGAACGGCGTCAGAATATCTGGCAGATGAGCCGGGCGGGCAGGACAGTCTGGTGCGACTGGATGTGGCGCTGGTCGATGGGCAGGGGCGGATCGAGGTGATCGAGCAGGCGATTGACGGCTAGGACACCGGCTTTGCCACTTGGCTGGTTGCCGAAAAAGTGCGCCATGGGGAATTGCATCCGCCCGGCGGCTCGGCCATCAAGTCACAAACAAGCCAAGAGGGGATCAGGATGTCACTGAAAGTCGCACTGCAGATGGATCCGGTCGGCCCGATCAATATCGACGCGGATTCAACCTTTCGCATCGGTCTGGAGGCGCAGGCGCGCGGCCACAGTCTGTTCTATTACACGCCCGACAGGCTTTCCTACCGCGAAGGGCGGGTGATGGCGCGGGGCTGGCCGCTCACCTTGCGGCGGGAGAAGGGCAATCACTATACGCTTGGCGAAGAGACAGAGGTAGATCTGGCCGACTGGGATGTGGTCTGGCTGCGTCAGGACCCGCCTTTTGACATGGGCTATATCACCACGACCCATATCCTCGACATGATCCATCCCAAGACATTGGTGGTGAATGATCCATTCTGGGTCCGGAATTACCCCGAGAAACTATTGGTCCTGAATTTCCCGCATCTGACGCCACCGACGCTGATCGCCCGCGATCTGGCCACCATCCGCGCCTTCAAGGCCGAACATGGCGATATCATCCTCAAGCCCTTGTAGGGCAAGGGCGGGGCTGGTGTGTTTCGGTTGGACCCGAATGACCGCAACCTTGCCTCGCTGCATGAACTATTTGTCGGCATCAACCGCGAACCACTGATCGCGCAGAAATATGTGCCGGCGGTGGTGAAGGGCGACAAGCGGATCATTCTGGTCGATGGCGAACCGGTGGGCGCAATCAACCGCGTGCCCGCCGCAGGGGAGACCCGGTCAAACATGCATGTCGGCGGGCGGCCGGAAAAGGTTGGCCTGACGGCCCGCGACAAGGAAATTTGTGCCGCGATTGGCCCGACCCTGCGCGAAAAGGGTCAGATTTTCGTCGGCATCGACGTGATTGGCGACTGGCTGACCGAGATCAACGTGACCTCGCCCACCGGTATACAGGAGTTGGAGAGGTTCGACGGCACCAACACCGCGGCGCGGATCTGGGAGGTGATCGAGGCGAAGCGGGCGGCTGGATGAGCCTGCGGCTTCGTCTTCTGAACGCGGGGTTGCGGGCGCTGGCACGGCCCCGTCTGGCCAGGCTGACCGATCCTGCCGTAGCTCGGCGGGACCTGAGTATGACGGCACGGCTCTTTCTGGCGCGGCCAAAGGGGGTGACGGTCGACCGGGTCGCGGCGGATGGTCCGGTGCCGCCTCATCTGCTCCTGACGCCGCCCGGCGCCGGGCCCGGGATTTTAGTCTATTTTCACGGGGGCGGCTATATCGCGGGCTCTCCTGAAACCCATATAGGTCTTTTGGCAGCACTGGCCCGTGCGGCGGGGGTCTGCGTGATTGCGCCGCAGTACCGGCTGGCGCCAGAGCATCCCTTTCCTGCCGCGCCAGAAGATGCTTTCGCGCTTTGGTCGCATCTGCGGCAGTCCGGCCACCGGCCAGAAGAGATCGCGCTGGGCGGTGACAGTGCGGGCGGTGGGCTGGCGCTCTTGCTCCTTGCGCGGCTTTGCGCGCAAGCCACCCCGCCCGCCGCTGTCCTGACCTTTTCGCCTTGGACGGATCTCTCAGGATCGGGCGATTCCTGCCGCGACAATGCCCGACGCGATCCCATACTGCCGGTCGGGCGGTTGGGCGAACTGGCCGGTTTTGCCCTTGGCGAGCTTGCGGCGGATGACCCGCGCGTCTCGCCGCTTTTTGCTGATTACCCCGGCTGCCCACCCCTGTTTTTCGCGGTATCGGGCAGCGAGATCCTGCGCGACGATACCTTGCGTCTGGCCCGACGGCTCGCGGCGGAAGGCGCGTGGGTAGAGGTGGATATCCATCCCGACTGCCCGCACGCGTGGCCAATGTTCGCCGGACGCCTGCCCGAGGCGGATGCGACCGTCCGCCGTGCGGGCGCTTTTCTGCGGCAGGTCTTCAACCAGCCTGCGGAAGGCTCAGCCGGTAGCTGACCGCCTCTGCCACATGCGGTTTGCGCACGTCGGCCGCGCCTTCCAGATCGGCAATGGTACGGGCGACGCGCAAAATGCGGTGATAGCCCCGCGCCGACAGGCCGAACCTTTCCGCCACTTTCAGCAACAACGCGCGGCCTTCGCTGTCGGGGCTGGCAATCTCTTCCAGCAGCTGCCCTTCGGCGTCGGCATTGACGCGCAGGTCCGGCTGCGCCGCGAACCGCCGGGTCTGGGCATCGCGGGCCATTTGCACGCGGCCCGCAACCGTGGCGGAACTGTCGCCACCTTGCGGCAGGTCAAGATCGCTGTAGGCGACGGGCGGCACCTCGACCCGCAGATCGATCCGGTCCATCAGCGGCCCGGAGATGCGGCCGAGATAATCGTCACCACAATGGGGGACGCGGGCGCAGGCACGGTTCGGGTCCGAAAGGTAGCCGCATTTGCATGGGTTGGCGGCGGCGACCAGCAGAAAGCGGCACGGGTAGCGGATATGGGCATTGGCGCGGGCGACGACGACCTCGCCGGTCTCGATTGGCTGGCGCAGGGTTTCCAGCACGGCGCGGGGGAATTCCGGCAGTTCATCAAGGAAAAGGACGCCGTTGTGGGCCAGGCTGATTTCCCCCGGTTTGGCGCCGCGCCCGCCACCGACGATAGCAGCCATGGACGCAGTGTGGTGGGGTTCGCGAAAGGGACGGGTGCGGCTGATGCCGCCATCGTCAAGCAGCCCTGACAGCGAATGGATCATCGAGGTTTCGAGCGCCTCCACCGCCGACAATGGCGGCATGATGCCGGGCATGCGGGCCGCCAGCATGGATTTGCCCGAGCCGGGCGGACCGACCAGCATCAGGTGGTGACGCCCGGCTGCAGCGATCTCCAACGCCCGTTTGGCGCGTTCCTGTCCCTTGACGTCGCGCAGATCGTTTGCCGACGGGCTGACGGCCACCTCGCCCGGGCGCGCCGGGGCGATCGGGCTTTGGCCGGTAAAATGGCGCATCACATCGCCAAGGGTGGCCGCGCCAAAGACCGGCGTTGCCCCGACCCAGGCCGCTTCGGGCCCGCAGGCCTTTGGGCAGACCAGTACCTTTTCCTCACCCGCTGCGGCCATGGCCGAAGGCAGCGCACCCGCAACCGGCACCATGCGCCCGTCCAGCGACAGTTCGCCCAAGGACACCACGCCTTCCAACTCCTCGGCCGGTAACAGATCTATCGCGGCCAGCAGTGCCAGGGCGATGGGCAGGTCAAAATGCGACCCTTCCTTGGGCAGGTCGGCAGGCGACAGGTTGACGGTGATACGTTTGGAGGGCAGCGCCACCGCCATCGATGACAGGGCGGCGCGAACCCGGTCCCGCGCCTCGCTCACCGCCTTGTCGGGCAGGCCTACAACGGTAAACGCCGGCATGCCCGGTGCCACGGCGCATTGCACCTCGACAATCCGCGCCTCCACCCCCTCGAAGGCTACCGTATAGGTCCGTACCGCCACCTGCGTCTCCTGCCATTTGGTTAACGGCTTATGGAGAAGGCGTTTAAGAATGGTTAACGGCGCTGGGACGCGCCGCTGAATAGCCCAGCAGCTTAGCCGCTGTGTCCTTTGCGCATCGCGACGAAGGCTGGCCATGCTTCGGCATCGGCCAGCGTCTTGTCGCGGCAGAAGGGGTTGCAAAAGCCCCAAACCTTGCCGTCGAGTGCGAGGAAGTCGGTGACGGCATCGCCGGAATAGGGGCAGGCGCTGTTTTCCGATGGACCTTCGGCAATCGTCGCGGCCAGTGGCGCGGGGCCGGGCCAGGGGCGCTGTGGATAGGGGCGGGAATAGACTTCCTGGATCAGGTTCTGCGCCTTGCCCATGGCGCGCCAACGGCGGAATGCCGGATCGGAAAGGTGGGCGTTCACATAGTCCATCGCCGAAACAGAGGCGGGCAGGTTATAGGTGGCGATGCGTGCGGCGACCGGCGCAAAAAAGGCGTCGGCCGCCGTGTAGCGGCCAAAAAGCCAAGGGCCATCCGCGCCGAAACGCGCGCGGGCGCGGGCCCAAATAAGCTCGATCCGGGCAAGGTCGGCCAAAACCTCTGCCGGAGGCTGGCAGTCTTGATAACTGACCAACAGGTTCATCGTGCAATGTGAACGTAGTGCCGTGAAACCTGCGCACATTTCGGCGGCCATGTAGCGGGCCATCGCGCGCGCGGCGGGATCTTCAGGCCAAAGGCCTGCCTCGGGGTGGCGTTCTGCCAGTGTCTCGGCAATCGCAAGGCTTTCGCCGATCAGCTCGCCCTCGGGCGTGCGCAGGGCGGGGACCAGCCGGGCAGGGGCGAATTCCGTCATCAACCGCTGGAAATCGTCGGTGTAAAGCACGCCCGTATGGCATTTCACCGCCAGTCCGAATTTTTCAAAAAGAAGCCAGCCGCGCAAGGACCAGCTGGAATAGCTGCGATCACCAATTGCCAGATGATAGGTCATAGAAAGGACTTTCAATTGTGGAGGTTGTGGTTCGTCTTGCAAGCTAGCACCGAGCCACATGGGCCGCACGTTCTGCTTTGTGAGGTTTGTCATCACCAGCGGTGATCCATGGCAACGCGGTATACGCGCAGCCGATTATTCAGAGTGACGCTGCCCGGACCCATCAGCCTGCTTGTCATCGGGGGTGGCGCGACCTAATCCTAAGGGTAACAGGGAAAGGTCCAGTCATGCTTACAGGCAAACGCATCCTGCTGATCATTGGCGGCGGCATTGCCGCCTACAAGTCATTGGAACTGATCCGCCGGCTGAAGGAGCGCGGCGTCCATGTCACCCCGGTTCTGACCCGCGCGGCGGAAGAGTTCGTGACACCCCTGTCCGTGTCTGCGCTGGCGGGCGAGAAATGTCACCGGCATCTTTTCGACCTGACCGAAGAGGCAGAGATGGGCCATATCGAACTGTCGCGGGCCGCCGATCTTGTCGTCGTCGCACCGGCTACGGCGGATCTGATGGCCAAGATGGCCGGGGGGCAGGCGGATGACATGGCCTCTACCCTGTTGCTGGCCACCGACAAGAAGGTGCTGATCGCACCGGCGATGAATGTCCGCATGTGGCTGCACCGCGCCACCCAGCGCAATATCGCGGCGCTGCGGGCCGATGACATCCGTTTTGTCGGCCCGAACGAGGGCGACATGGCCTGTGGCGAGTTCGGACCGGGGCGGATGGCAGAGCCTTTGCAGATCGTTGCGGGGATAGAGGCGCTGATGGGCGATGGTCCCTTGCAGGGCAGCCATATCATTGTCACCTCGGGGCCGACGCATGAACCGATCGACCCGGTGCGTTTTATCGCCAACCGTTCCTCCGGGGCGCAGGGGACGGCGCTGGCCCGCGCGCTGCGCGATCTTGGCGCGGATGTGACCTTTGTCACCGGCCCGGCCATGGTGCCGCCACCCGGCGGGGTAGAGGTGGTCAGAGTCGAAACCGCGACCGAGATGCGGGCTGCGGTAGAGGCAGCCTTGCCCGCAGATGCCGCGATCCTCACCGCCGCGGTGGCGGACTGGCATGTGGTCAATGCCGCCAAGTCCAAGTTGAAAAAGGATGGCTCGGGCAAGGCGCCGGCGCTGGAATTTGCCGAAAACCCCGACATTCTGGCCGGGATTTCCGCCGCTGGCGACAGGCGGCCCGCGCTGGTGGTGGGCTTTGCCGCCGAAACCGACGATGTGGTGGCCGCCGCAACCGCCAAGCGCCTGCGCAAGGGCTGCGACTGGATTGTCGCCAATGACGTACGCCCCGCGACCGGCATCATGGGCGGGACAGAGAATGCCGTCACCCTGATCACCGAGGAAGGGGCAGAGACATGGCCACGCCTGCCCAAGGACGAGGTGGCACGCCGTCTGGCGGCGCGCATCGCGCAGGCGCTCGGTGTGGACGATTGACAGGGGCGCAAAGGGGCGCGCACCGGCCGAAACAGAGGAAAGAGATGATACAGGTGATCCGCATAGAGCGGGAAGCATGGGCCGACCCGGCAGTGCCGCTGCCGTCCTATGAGACAGACGGGGCGGCGGGCGCCGATCTGCGGCTCAACCTGCCGGAAGCGACGCGGGCGCAGGGTCTGACCCTGGAACCTCTGGCGCGGGTCTTGGCGCCAACTGGCCTGCGGGTGGAGATCCCGGCGGGCTATGAGATGCAGATACGGCCCCGATCGGGCCTTGCGCTGAAACTCGGCCTGTCGCTGGCCAATGCGCCGGGCACGATCGACAGCGATTATCGCGGCCCCCTTGGGGTTTTGCTGATCAACCTTGGTCAGGCGCCGATCACGCTGCACCATGGCGACCGCATCGCCCAGGCCGTGGTGGCGCCGGTGATACAGGCGCGGTTCGAGCTGGCCACGGCGCCCCTGTCGGAAAGCCAGCGCGGCGCAGGCGGTTTTGGCTCCACGGGGCGGCAATGATCCTTTTGGTACTTTTGGCCCTATTGCTGGTTCTGGTGATGGCGCTTGGTGTGCCGGGGCGGATCATCGTGCTGGTTCTGGCGCTGATCTGGACCGCTGTTGTCGGCGCTCTCATTTTCTTGCCCGTCGACCTCCCGCTGGTTCAGGCCTTGGGGGGCGATTGGCGCCCTTGGGTTGCGCTGATGGGTGTGGCACTGGTCGCCCTCTTTTATCGGCGGCTCTTGCAGGGGCTGCGGCAAAGGGCGGTGCCCTTGTCAAAGGGCGATGATGCCTCGGGCAGTGCCTTCAGCGCGGCGGAGCTTGACCGCTATGCCCGCCATATCGTTTTGCGCGAGGTGGGCGGGCCGGGGCAAAAGCGGCTGAAGGCGGCGCGGGTGCTGGTAATCGGCGCCGGGGGGCTTGGTTCGCCCGCCTTGCTTTATCTGGCGGCGGCGGGGGTCGGCACGATCGGGGTCATCGACGATGACCTTGTGTCCAACGCCAATCTGCAACGCCAGATCATCCATACTGACGCGGGGATCGGCCAGCCCAAGGTCGCCTCTGCCCGGGCGGCGATGCTGGCGCTCAACCCCTTTGTCACCGTCAAGACCTATTTGGCGCGGCTCGACACCAGCATGGCAGAGGGGCTTTTTGCCGATTACGATCTGATCCTTGACGGGTCGGACAATTTCGCAACCCGTTATCTGGTTAATGAGGCCGCTGTGGCACTTGGCAAGCCGCTGATTTCTGGGGCCATATCGCAGTGGGAGGGGCAGATTGGCCTCTTTCACGCGGCCGGCGGCGGGCCCTGCTATGCCTGCCTTTTTCCGCAAAGCCCGGCCGAGGGTCTTGCGCCAAGCTGCGCCGAGGCGGGCGTGGTCGGCCCCTTGCCCGGCGTGGTCGGTTCGATGATGGCGTTGGAGGCGATCAAGTTTCTGACCGGCGCCGGGGCAACGCTGGCGGGCAAGCTGATGATCTATGACGGGCTTTGGGGTGAAAGCCGCACGGTAGCGACCGCGCGCCGGGCGGGCTGCGCCTGCTGCGGCGAACGGATCGAGTGAAAAGGCGGCAGGTCCGCCGGAAAGAGCAAAGATGACTAACCCGCTGTTGGACGAATTTTCCGGCCCTCATGGCCTGCCGCCCTATGAGAAGATCGAGGAGGCGCATTTCGCCCCCGCCTTCGACGCGGCACTGGCAGAGGCGCGGGCCCGTATCGCGGCTATTGCCGACAATCCGGCCGCGGCGGATTTCGAAAATACGATCACGGCGCTTGAACTGGCCGAAGCGCTGCTTGACCGGGTGTCACGGGTCTTTTTCAACCTGACCGGCGGCTCTTCGACCGAGGGTCTGCGGGCGTTGGAGCGCGACCTCGCCCCACGGCTTGCCGCCTACGGGTCAGAGGTGATGATGAACCAGGCACTCTTCGCCCGGGTGGAGGAACTTTGGACCCGGCGCGATGCGCTGGGCCTGTCGGCCGAACAGGAACGCGTGCTGATGCTTTACCGCCGTAATTTCGTGCGGGCAGGGGCGGCGCTGGACGGGGCCGCGCGACAAAGGATGGGGGCGATCAAGGAACGGCTTGCGGTTCTGACCACCCAGTTCAGCCAGAACCTGTTGGCGGATGAGCGGGGCTGGACCATGGCCCTTTCTGAAAGCGACCTCGAAGGGTTACCGGATTTCGTCCGCCGCGCGGCGGCGGCAGCGGCGGCGGAACGCGACTTGACCGGCCATATCCTGACGCTCAGCCGCTCGCTTGTTGTGCCGTTTCTGCAATTTTCGCCGCGCCGCGACCTGCGCGAAAAGGTCTATCGGGCCTGGGTGGCGCGCGGACAGACGGGCGGTGTCACCGACAACCGCGCCATTGCGGCCGAAATCCTCGCGCTCAGGCAGGAACGGGCGCAGCTTCTCGGCTATCCGAACTTTGCCAGCTATAAGCTGGAGGCAGAGATGGCCGGTACGCCACAGGCGGTGCGCGATCTGTTGCAAAGAGGATGGGAACCCGCCCGCGCCCGGGCAGAGGCGGATCAGGCGATCCTTGCC
>JBARVM010000087.1:0-2594 GCA_049646265.1 Paracoccaceae bacterium | reverse complement strand
CGGCCCGCCAACCGCGAGATTCAACATATCAATATCGACCAGACCCGGATCGAAAAGGGCGGTTACAAACACTTCATGGCCAAGGAAATAGCCGAACAGCCCGCCGTACTGGGCGACGCACTTGGCCATTACCTGAAGGGCGGCAAACTCAACCTCCCCGAGGGGCTCGATTTCAAAAATCTCGACCGGCTGACACTGGTTGCCTGCGGCACCGCCTCCTACGCCTGCCTTACGGCGAAATACTGGTTCGAACAGCTCGCGGGCCTGCCGTGCGAGGTCGATATCGCCTCGGAGTTCCGCTACCGCGAACCGCCCATGCCCGCCAAATCCTATGCGCTCTTTGTCAGCCAGTCCGGCGAAACCGCCGATACGCTGGCTGCGCTGCGCTATTGCCAGGGCAAGGTCGAAAAGATCCTGTCGGTGGTCAATGTTCCCACCTCCTCTATCGCCCGAGAAAGCGACATGACCCTGCCTATCCTCGCCGGGGTAGAGGTGGGCGTTGCCTCGACCAAGGCCTTCACCTGCCAATTGCTTGTCCTGCTTTTGCTGGCGCTCAAGGCCGCCGGGGATCGCGGCCGCCTGAGCCCTGCGGAACTCTCCGCCCACCTGAATGACCTCGCCGCCCTGCCCGGCCTGCTCAACCAGGCCCTGACACGCGAAGGCGAAATCGCCGCCCTCGCCGAACAGGTGGCAGAGGCGCAGGACGTGCTCTTCCTCGGCCGGGGCGCCATGTTCCCGCTGGCGCTGGAAGGCGCGCTGAAACTGAAGGAAATCAGCTATATCCACGCCGAAGGCTACGCCTCTGGCGAGTTGAAACACGGGCCCATCGCGCTAATCGACCGGATGGTACCGGTGGTGGTGATGGCCCCGCGCGATGCGCTCTTCGACAAGACCGTGTCGAACATGCAAGAGGTGATGGCCCGCCACGGCAAGGTACTCTTGATGACCGACGTGCAAGGCATGCGCGAGGCTGGCGAAGGCGCCTGGAAGGTGCTGACAATGCCAACCGTTCCACCCTTGCTGGCCCCGATCCTCTATGCCGTCCCGGCGCAGCTTCTGGCCTATCATACCGCTTGCGCCAAAGGCACCGATGTCGATCAGCCGCGCAATCTGGCCAAATCGGTCACGGTGGAATAGGCTTGCCGCACCCCACCCCATGACGCAAAGGCCCAAGACGACAGGGCAAGACCCGCACTGGCCAAGGAAGAGATCGCCCCATGACGCTCGCAGAGGCACTGGCAGCACTTGACGCCCATATCGAACCCGGTCGCGGCGCCCAGATGGCCGCCTACCACAAACAGAGCCGCAAGGTGCTCGGCGTTTCAAACCCCGCTCTGAATGACCTGACCCGGGACTGGCGCCAAACCCTCACCCTGCCCGAACGAATCCGCCTGGCCGACGCACTCTGGCAAACCGACATATTCGAGGCGCGCATCGCCGCCGCCAAACTTCTCACCCAGGCCCGAATCAAGGAGGATGAGCCGGTCTGGCTACTCATCGCCTCCTGGGTGGCGGATTTCGACAGCTGGGCCATCGCCGATCACGCCTGCAGCGCCGGTGAACGCCGCCTGATCGCAACCCCTGCCCGCATTGATACCGTCGAAGGCTGGACCAGATCCTCGCATATGTGGACACGCCGCGCCGCACTGGTCATCACCCTGCCATGGACCAAGCAGAACCACCCGACCAGCATTGATCTTGCCATTCGCGACCGCGTCCTTGGCTGGGCGGCAACCCTGGCCGATGATCAGGACTGGTTCATCCAGAAAGCCATCGCCTGGTGGCTGCGCGAACTGTCCAAACATGACGCCCCCCGCACGCAGGCCTGGCTTTCGACCCATGGGACGAGGCTGAAAGCCTTTGCCCGCAAGGAAGCCGGCAAGTACCTCTGAGCTTCTTCTGTTGCCAAATACCTCCGCCGGAGGCACCAAAGGCAGGCCAAGCCCAGCCACCCTTTCCGCTTGCAGCCCCTTCGCCCCAAGCCTAGTTTCACCGCATGACACGGCTCATCGATCCCTTTGCCCGCCCCATCAGCTACCTGCGCGTCTCGGTGACGGACCGCTGCGATTTCCGCTGCACCTATTGCATGGCCGAACAGATGCAGTTCCTGCCGAAAAAGGACCTGCTGACGCTGGAGGAACTGGATCGGCTCTGCTCGGCCTTCATCGGGCTTGGCGTCGAAAAACTGCGCATCACCGGTGGCGAGCCCTTGGTCCGCCGCAATATCCTTGAATTCTTCCGCGCCATGTCGCGCCATATCGACAGCGGCGCACTCAAGGAACTGACGCTGACCACCAACGGCTCGCAACTGGCGCGCTTTGCCGACGACCTTGCCGCCCTTGGCGTCCGCCGCGTCAATGTCTCGCTCGACACGCTGGAGGAGGGCAAATTCGCCGACATAACCCGTTGGGGCCGCCTGCCGCAGGTTCTCGACGGGATCACCGCGGCAAAAAAGGCCGGGCTGCGTGTCAAGATAAATACCGTCGCACTCAAGGGATTTAACGAGAATGAACTTTTCACCCTCCTCGACTGGTGCGCAGGAGAAGGTCACGATCTGACCTTCATCGAAGTGATGCCGATGGGCGAAATGGGCG
>JBARVM010000086.1:0-6165 GCA_049646265.1 Paracoccaceae bacterium | reverse complement strand
AATCGGCGAGCCTGCCGGTGATCCGGTCGTCAAAACGCGCGCCGATATTGATCAGCAGATCGCAGCCATGCATGGCGAGGTTAGCCTCATAAAGGCCATGCATGCCAAGCATGCCGATCCAGCTTTTTCCAGAGGCCGGATAGGCGCCGAGCCCCATCAGTGTAGAGGTAACCGGAAAGCCCGTCGCATCTGCCAGTTCGCGCAAGAGCTGGCTGGCGGCCGGGCCGGAATTGATCACGCCGCCGCCGGTATAAAGGATGGGCCGTTCGGCCTTTTCCATCAACTCGACCAGCTGGGTAATTGCCGCCTGATCGCCCTTGACCTTTGGCTGGTAATGGCTGACCCGAGCCTCCTTCGGGCCGGAATAGGTTCCGGTCGCAAATTGCACATCTTTGGGGATGTCGATCAGAACCGGGCCGGGGCGGCCCTTGGTGGCCACATGAAAGGCCTGATGGATCGTCCCCGAAAGGGCGTCGGTATCCTTGACCAGCCAGTTATGCTTGGTGCAGGGGCGGGTGATACCCACCGTGTCGGCCTCTTGAAAACCATCGGTGCCAATCATGAAGGTGGGCACCTGGCCAGACAAGACGACAAGCGGGATCGAATCCATCAGCGCGTCCACCAGGCCCGTCACCGCATTGGTAGCGCCCGGCCCCGACGTCACGATCACCACTCCCGGCTTGCCGGTGGAACGGGCATAACCCTCTGCCATATGAACGGCACCCTGTTCATGGCGCACGAGGATATGGCGGATATCATTTTGCAGGAACAATTCGTCATAAATCGGCAGGACAGCGCCGCCCGGATAGCCGAAGACTACATCGACGCCCTGATCCTTGAGCGCCTGCACCACCATCTTCGCACCGGTCATCTGCCGTGACATATCTTGCTCCGTTTCGTATTCCGTTTTGCGCAACAAAAAGCCCCCGATGTGATCGGGGGCGCATGGTGACGTTATCGTCTGCCGTTACCGGCCCATGCGCGACTTCATTACTAGGATAGGGACCGAACTCATTTCCAAGGGCCTCTTATGCTGCGCTGCGACATTAGGCGGGGCTGTCAGGGGCGTCAACCGCCAAAATATGCAATAAAGTGATATGTGGCCTGCATTTCTGGTAATAATATTTCGCAAGCTAGCCGCAATTGCGAAAGAAACGCGAAATTTCCGGGTGCGCTCGCCCTATCCGGCAGCATGGCCGCTATCCATGCCGCACATGCAGCGTTTGGGGCTGTCGTGCTGCGGTCGCCTTCCCGGTAGCGGCCATGTCGCATTATCCCCCCTCGGTGCGCAAAGTGCTTTTGCCACCTGCTGGGCAAGCCGGCCGCATCTTTCGCAATGGCAATGCTCTATTTCTGTGGACTTAGGCGCGGACCGGTGCCATATTGACTGAGCAGTCAGAATCTAGCGCGTCAAACCGGCGGAGCCGGGTAAAGGGGGAAGCGATGCGACCAATTTCAAAGGACGACCGGAAAATCGTCAATATTCGAGACGGGGCCTTTGAACCCTTTCTCTACCCGGATGGCACGGCACTGGGGGATGCTGTGCTGCAGCTGGATAGTGACCAGCCGCTTGGTGTCGGCTTCCACGTCTACAAGATGCCGGCCGGCATGACGACACTTGGCCACCGCCATAATGGCCACGAACAGTTCCTGATACTGGAGGGCGAGTTGCACGAAAGTGACGGCACGATCCTGCGGGCAGGCGATCTGGTCTTTTACAAGGACGGGTCGGAACATCATTCCTATACGCCGAACGGCTGCCTTCTTGCCGTCCATATCGCTGGGCCTGAAATCAGCGTCGATTGAGAGGTCAAAGAAAGGTCTGGCGAGCGCCGGGCCTTAGGTGTTCTTCGCGGTCACCGGGCGCGATTCCGGCAGGGCGATCCGGGCAACCTGTTCGGCGATCGGGGCAACCGAAAGTGGATGGGTTTCAGCCGTATGACCCGAAGGGTCGCCCATAGGCTGCCATTCGCCGCCCTTATAGATCTCGACCGCCGAAAAGTTGGCCTTGTAGTCCATCTTGCGGCTGCCCGGTACCCAATAGCCAAGATAGACATAGGGCAGGTTCGACCGTCGGGCCAATTCTATGTGGTCTAGGATGACATAGGTGCCAAGGCTATCGCCAGCCCGGTCAGGATCGTAGAAACTGTAAACCAGGCTGACACCGTCATCCAGCACATCCGTCAGGCAAACGGCGGTCAAATGCCGCTGCCTCTCGTCCGGCGCCGCAGGTGCCCAATATTCGACAACGCGGCTTTTCACCGGCGTTTCCTCGATCATCGCGGCAAATTCGAATACATCCATATCGGCCATGCCACCATCGGAATGCCTGCTGTCGAGATAGCGGCGGAACAGGCTATATTGCTCTTCGGTGGCCCAGGGGCTGGTCGCCTCCCGCTTTAGATGGCTGTTCTTGCGCGCCGCGCGCCTTTGCGACCGGCTGGGGCGAAAGTCCGCCACGCGAATCCGGGCCGAAAGGCATCCCGAACAATCAGTGCAGGAAGGTCGATACAGCACATTTTGCGACCGCCGGAACCCTTGCTTCGACAAGGCGTCATTCAGCTTGATCGCATTATCCCCAGGTAACGCCGTAAACAATTTACGCTCCAGCCTGCCTGCCAGATACGGGCAAGGTTGTGGGGCCGTCACATAGAATTGCGGCGCGATGGGCAAAGTATGTTGCATTGCAGGCTAATCTGACCCGGCGTTTCTGAACGCAAGGTTAGCAAGGCCGTGCCAATCCGCCAAGTATTCTGTGCGCTGGCCGCTACTCTGCGCACAGTTGGTGAAACAATCCGCATGATCTCGCCCATTGATCCGGGGCAGTGAAGGGGGACCGAATGGCCCGACAGGAAAAGGCCGGGCAACTTGCCCGGCCTTTGGGGATGTGTCTCGCGGTGCTATCAGTAGCCGCCAAGCGGGCTGCTTTGATCGGTGGAGGATTTGCCTTCGCTTGCCTCGGCCACTTCGGCACGGGCCTCGCGGCTGCGTTCATCCAGATACTGGTCAAATTCGGACTTGTCTTTCGACGCGCGCAAACGCTCCAGAAAGGCTTCGAATTCGCTTTGCTCGCGCTCCAGACGCTCCAACGTGTCGGACTTGTAGGCGTCAAAGGCGCTGTTGCCGGAAGAGCGGAACCCGTGGCGGTGGTCAAAGCGGTGGGCGTGGCGGGCGCGATGGGCGCAACCTTTTGAAAACATGCGTTTACTCCAGATCAAATAGGCCAGCAGCGCCAGGCCGACGGGCCAGAAAAATACGAAGCCAAGGACCATAGCGGCGATCCAGGCACCCTTGCCGCGCTGATCCAGCCACTGCTCGGCGCGGCTGTACCAGGGGGCAGAGCTATAGGTAGTAGTGGTCATGGAACCCTCCGATAAACAGATGTGAATGTCTTTCACATGTCCAAGATTGGGTATCCGTGGCGTCTCGTCAAGGGGGTATGTGAATATTTTTAACATAAGGGTGCGAACGATGCTAAAGCCGTGCCACGCCGAATAGGGCGGGCAGGCTGTTGACCTGCCGTGCGGTGCGGCTAGTCTTGCCGCATCATGACATTCTCCGCGCGCATCAGCCGCTGCCCCATTCCATACGAGCCTGATCGCGCCGCCGAGGCTGTTGCGCGCTTTTCCGCCATGCCGGCGGAGCTGCGCGAACTGATCAGGGGGGCTGCCGGCTGTAGCCCCTATCTGGCGGGCCTGATGGGAAAGGAGGCCGACTGGCTGGAAGAGGCGCTGGCGGGCGACCCGGCCGAGGCTTTGGGGCAGACGCTGGCAGGGCTGGCCGGTCATGCAAGCGACCAGCTACCACGCCTGTTGCGGCAAGCCAAAGCGCGCGTCGCGCTTTTGGCCGGTCTCGCCGATCTTGGCGGTGTCTGGACGCTGGAGGAGGTGACGGCAGCCCTGACCGGTCTGGCCGATCAGGCGGTGCATCAGGGGCTTTGCGCGCTGGCCGCCGACGAGATCCGCCGCGGCCGCCTGCCGGGCAAGGATGCTGAAAGCGCCGCCGATGCCGCAGGTATCGTGGCGCTGGCTATGGGCAAGATGGGCGCGGCAGAGCTGAACTATTCCTCCGACATCGACCTGATATGCCTTTTTGACGATAGCCAGTATGCGGCGGAGGATGTGGCAGAGGCGCGCGCCTCTTGCATCAAGATCGTGCGGCGCTTGACGGCACTTCTGTCGGACCTCACCGCCGACGGCTATGTATTTCGCACCGATCTACGCCTGCGCCCGGATGCGGCGGTGACGCCGGTATGCATCTCTGTCTCGGCCGCCGAAAGCTATTACGAGGCCGAGGGGCGCACCTGGGAACGCGCCGCCTTTATCAAGGCGCGCGGGGCAGCGGGGGACCGGGCGGCGGGCGCGCGGTTCATCGAGGCGCTGACCCCCTTTGTCTGGCGCCGCCATCTGGATTTCGTGGCGATACAGGATGCGCATGACATGCGCCTGCGCATTCGCGATCACAAGAAACTGCATGGCCCGCTGCAGCTTGCCGGCCATAATCTTAAGCTGGGGCAGGGCGGTATCCGCGAGATAGAGTTCTTTACCCAGACGCGGCAGCTCATCGCTGGTGGCCGCGACCCAGACCTGCGGCACCGGGGCACGGTTCCGGCGCTTGCGGCGCTGGCCGACAAGGGTTGGGTCACGCCAGAGGTCGCGGCGGAGCTGACCGGCCATTACCGCGCCCTGCGCGAGCTGGAACATCGGGTGCAGATGATCGCCGATGCGCAAACCCACGACCTGCCGGCCAGCGACGAAGGGTTTCAGCGGCTGGCCGCCATGATGGGCACCACCGACAGCGCGGACTTTCGGCAGGCGATCGAGGACCGGCTGCATCATGTTGCCGAACTGACAGAGGCATTCTTTGCCCCCTCTGCCAGCGCTGCAGCCGCTGCCCCGGTCTCTACACTCGCGCCAGAGGAACGTGCCGTGGTTGACCGCTGGCGCAGCTATCCGGCGCTGCGGTCGGAACGGGCGGCGCGGATCTTTAAACGGGTGCAGCCGCAGCTTTTGTCAAAGTTGATGGACAGCGACAACCCGTCAGAGGCACTTTTGCAGTTTGACGGCTTTATCAAGGGCTTGCCAGCCGGTGTTCAGCTTTTTTCTCTGTTCGAGGCCAACCCGGCCCTGATCGAATTGATCGTGGATATCTGCGGGACAGCACCGGGGCTTGCCAGCTATCTGTCACGTAATGCCGGGGTTCTTGATGCGGTTCTCGGCGGCAGTTTCTTTTCCGTCTGGCCGGGATGCGAGGGGCTGACCCGGCTCTTGTCCGATGATCTGGCCAGGGGGCAGGATTACGAGGCGCTCTTGGGTGCCGTGCGCCGCTGGACCAAGGAATGGCACTTCCGCATTGGCGTGCATCACTTGCGTGGCCTGATCGACGCGGCAGAGGTGGGGCGCCAGTATGCCGACCTTGCCGGGGCGGTTCTTGCCGCGCTCTGGCCGCATTGCGTTGCCGAATTTGCCCGCAAACATGGCGCGCCGCCAGGCAGGGGCGGCATCGTCCTTGGCATGGGGTCTTTGGGGGCAGAGCGGCTGAATGCGGCATCCGATCTTGACCTTATCGTGATCTATGACGCGGCGGGGGTGGAAATGTCGGACGGCCGCCGCCCCCTGGCGACGCGGGCCTATTATGCGCGCCTGACGCAGGCCTTTGTGACCGCCCTGAGCGCGCCGATGGCAGAGGGGCGGCTTTACGAGGTGGACATGCGCCTGCGCCCCTCGGGGCGGCAGGGGCCGGTGGCGGTGTCGCTGCAATCCTTTCAATCCTACCAGATGTCCGAAGCTTGGACATGGGAACATCTGGCCCTGACCCGCGCCCGTGTGGTGGCGGGCGGGCAGGGGGCGGCAGGCCCCGGTCTGGCCGCGGCAGTCGAGGCGGTGCGGCAAGAGGTTTTGGCCGCGAAATCCACCGGCGCAGCGATCAACGCCGACACGGCCGACATGCGCGAGCGGCTTTTTGCCGCCAAACCCGGCGACAACCCATGGGACCCCAAGTCCGGCCCCGGCCGTCTGCAAGACATAGAGCTTTTCGCCCAGTCGCTGGCACTGCGTTGTGGCACCCCGGCCCGGCGGGTAGAGGCGCAGTTGCGCGCCGGGCAACGCGCCGGTCTGATCGCCGCACCGGAGGCCGAGCAGTTGCAAAGCACCTACCGGCTTTTGT
>JBARVM010000085.1:0-8526 GCA_049646265.1 Paracoccaceae bacterium | reverse complement strand
AGCGACCAGCCATCGAACCCTTCGGCTCCGGGACGCACGATGATGATCACCCCCAGAAAGCCGATGGCAATCGCCGTCAGCCGTCGCCAGCCGATGACATCGCCAAAGGTCACCGCCGCAACCAGGGTCACGGCCAGCGGCAGCGCCTGCATGATTGCCGAAAGATTTGCGATGGGCATTTGTGCCAACGCCAGCAGAAAGGCGAAAGTGGCCAGCACTTCGCCAATGGTCCGCAGGGCAATCCAGAACCAGTCGGCCCTGGACAGGCGAAAGGTCAAAGACCGCTTCAGCAGCCCAACGAACAGCAACACAAGACAGGTCGCGACGCCGCGCAGGAACATGGTCTGAAAGACCGGCAGATCAAGCGTTACCAGCTTCACCAGCCCGTCATTGCAGGTGAAGGCGACCATTGCGATGCTCATCAAAAGCGCGCCGCGCATATTGTCGGTCAGGATCATCCGCGGCCTCTGCCACCCTTCAGAAAAGATTCCGGCGGGCCGCGCGAATGCAGAAGCGCCGACAAACAGGATATCGGCGCCAGTAGACGCATATTTGCGCCAAAGGCAACGGCAATCACCGGGGCTTCTGCCGGGGCAGGCTTGAATTCCGCGCCGCCGCATCGTATCTGCGCTGGATCAGATCACAGCCAGAGGCGAAACAGATGGCCAATCCCTTTCAGTTCCTGCAGCAGGCACGCACGGAAGTGGCCAAGGTCACTTGGCCGACACGGCGGGAGGTCATGCTGACAACCATCATGGTTTTCATCATGACCGCCCTGACAGCGCTGTTTTTCACCCTGGTTGACCAGCTCTTCAAATGGGGGCTTGCGACGGGTCTGTCACTGGTTGGCTAGTCCCGTGACGGAAAGTTGAGGCAACAGGGCATCACAACGGCTTGAAATCCTGTGCTTTGACCGTTAGACGGACGGGACTTTACAGGAACCGGCGCGCAGCGATTCGTCTTGCGCGCTGTTTTGTTCTGGAAGACGCGGGGTAACCCGCTGAATTTGTGAAATTTTCCGGCGGGCAACCGCTGGCAGGACGAGGTCAGGGGCAGATGGCAAAGCGGTGGTATTCGGTGAGCGTGCTCTCGAACTTCGAAAAGAAGATCGCCGAACAGATCAAGCAATCCGTGGCCGAAAAGGGTCTGGAGGACGAGATTGACGAAGTTCTCGTTCCTACCGAAGAAGTCCTTGAGATCCGCCGCGGCAAGAAAGTGACATCGGAACGCCGCTTCATGCCCGGCTATGTTCTGGTGCATATGGACATGACCGACCGGGGCTACCATCTGGTGACCTCGATCAACCGCGTTACCGGTTTTCTTGGCCCGCAAGGCAAGCCGATGCCGATGCGCGATTCCGAAGTGAACGGCATTCTCAAGCGCGCCCAGGAAGGTACCGAGGCGCCGCGCAACCTGATCCGTTTCGAGATCGGCGAGAATGTCAAAGTTGCCGACGGCCCGTTCGAGGGTTTTGCCGGTATGGTCGAAGAGGTGGACGAGGCGCATAGCCGCCTGAAGGTCACCGTCTCTATCTTCGGGCGTCCGACGCCCGTGGAACTGGAATTCACCCAGGTGCACAAAGCCACCTGACGTGACGCCGTGGGAGGCGATCGTGGCGTCACAGCCCCGAGGACCGCACCACTAAGCAACACCCGGCCTGAATGGTTCAGCCGGGTACTGTGATGAAGGAGTAGGCCAGATGGCCAAGAAAGTCGTTGGGCAGCTCAAGCTGCAGATCAAGGCGGGGCAAGCCAACCCCTCGCCACCCGTCGGCCCGGCACTGGGTCAGCGCGGGATCAATATCATGGAGTTCTGCAAGGCGTTCAACGCCAAGACGCAGGAGATGGAACCCGGCTCGCCGGTTCCGGTCATCATTACCTATTATGCCGACAAGTCTTTCAGCTTCGAGACCAAGACGGCGCCGGCCTCTTTCTACCTGAAAAAGGCTGCCGGGCTGAAGCCTGTGGGCAAGCGCAACCGTCCGCGGGGCTCTGAAAAGCCCGGGCGTGAGACGGCGGGTTATGTGACCGTGGCGCAGGTGCGCCAGATCGCCGAAGCCAAGATGAAAGACCTGTCCGCGAATGACGTCGATGCCGCGATGAAGATCATCCTTGGCTCCGCCCGTTCGATCGGCATCGAGGTGAAAGGTTAATCATGGCCAAGCTTGGAAAACGTACTCGGGCAGCGCAGGCTGTCTTCGCTGGCAAGACCAACCTTTCGGTTGAAGATGCCGTCAAACTGATCAAGAGCGCCGCGTCGGCCAAATTCGACGAGACGCTGGAAATCGCCATGAACCTTGGCGTTGACCCGCGCCATGCTGACCAGATGGTCCGCGGTGTGGTCACTTTGCCGAACGGTACCGGCAAAACTGTCCGCGTGGCCGTCTTTGCCCGCGGCGCCAAGGCTGACGAAGCCACGGCGGCGGGTGCCGATATCGTCGGTGCCGAAGACCTGCTGGAGACTATCCAGTCCGGCAAGATCGAGTTCGACCGTTGCATCGCGACGCCGGATCTGATGCCGCTGGTGGGCCGTCTGGGCAAGATCCTCGGCCCGCGCAACCTGATGCCGAACCCCAAGGTCGGCACGGTGACGATGGACGTCAAAGCCGCCGTCGACGCCGCCAAGGGTGGTGAGGTTCAGTTCAAGGTCGAAAAGGCCGGGGTCATCCATGCCGGTATCGGCAAGGTTTCCTTTGACGAACAGAAGCTGGCCGAAAACGTCCGCGCCTTTGTGGATGCGGTATCGCGCGCCAGACCTGCCGGGGCAAAGGGCACCTATCTGAAAAAGGTGTCGCTGTCCTCGACCATGGGTCCGGGCGTCTCGCTCGACCTGGCGACGGCCGCTTCGGCCTGATAGGGGGGTGCCGCCAAGGCACCCTTTACGAAATTCTCCGGGCCTTCGGGCCTGGCGAATGGCGGGGCGGAAACGCCCTGTCCTGTCCAAGACGGAGGGTGGGGGAAACCCCATAAATCCTTCCTGAGATGGGGAACGAGACTGATTATTCGGGGCGAAAGCCTCGGGCGATCATGGCCTCGGGACCATCATGGACCCGAACGCCCCCAGACCATCGGGGGCAAATGAGAGCCGGGGGGAAACCCCCATACTTGGAGTGAAACCGTGGATAGAGCACAAAAAGAGAAAATGGTCGAAGAACTCGGCCAGATCTTTGAAAGCTCTGGCGTTGTGGTGGTTGCCCACTACGAAGGCATGACGGTTGCTCAGATGCAGGATCTTCGGGCGGAAATGCGTTCCGCTGGTGGATCCGTACGTGTCGCCAAGAACAAGCTCGCCAAGATCGCCCTTGAAGGCAAGCCCTGCGCAAGCATCGGCTCACTTCTGACGGGCATGACCGTACTGGCCTATTCCGAGGATCCTGTGGCAGCTGCCAAGGTCGCGGATAAGTACGCCAAGGCAAACGACAAGTTCGTGATCCTTGGTGGTGCGATGGGCAGTGCGGCTCTGGACCTGGCCGGTGTGAAAGCCGTCGCCTCGATGCCGTCGCGCGAAGAGCTTCTTGCTCAGATCGTGTCTTGCATCGGTGCGCCTGCATCGAACATTGCCGGGGCTATTGGCGCGCCTGCTTCGAATATCGCTGGCATCCTCTCAACCATCGAGGATCGCGCAGCGGCGTGAGCAACAATCACCTTCGTGGGGCTGAAACCCTGACGTTGGAACCCTAACTTAGAACGGAACAGAGAAATGGCTGATCTGAACAAACTCGCCGAAGACATCGTGGGTCTGACCCTCCTTCAGGCGCAAGAACTGAAAACGATCCTCAAGGACAAGTACGGCATCGAGCCGGCCGCCGGTGGCGCCGTCATGATGGCTGCCGGTCCGGCTGCTGGCGGTGGCGAAGCTGCCGAAGAAAAGACCGAATTCGACGTCGTCCTGACCGACGCCGGCGCGAACAAGATCAACGTGATCAAGGAAGTTCGTGCGATCACCGGTCTTGGCCTGAAAGAGGCAAAAGATCTCGTGGAAGCTGGCGGCAAAGTCAAAGAAGGCGCTGCCAAGGCCGAAGCCGAGGACATCAAGAAGAAGCTCGAAGAGGCTGGCGCCAAGGTCGAGCTCAAGTAATCAGGCCAGGGCTGTCTGACAGCCTTGCCAGATTTTCAGGCTGGGTCCGGTAGATTCCGGGCCCAGCCGATCCCGTCTTGGAAGCCCCATCAACCGGGGTGGGCCTTCCAAGGCAGGACAAAAGGTTCGGGAGCCATCTTGTGGGAAGGGTGGCATGAATTGAACCAACTGCCCATTCGCAAGCGGCGCGGCCCGTGTCCCCGACGGCCCGCACCCGCGAAATGACGAAAGGTAACGACGAGCATGTCGCAAGCGACCATTGGCCAAAAGCGTATCCGCCGCTATTTTGGCAAGATCCGTGAAGTGCTGGAAATGCCGAACCTCATCGAGGTTCAGAAATCCTCCTACGATCTTTTCCTGAAGTCCGGCGAGGGCCCGAAGGCCACCGACGGCGAGGGTATCCAGGGTGTTTTCCAGTCGGTGTTCCCGATCAAGGATTTCAATGAAAACGCAATACTCGAATTTGTGAAGTACGAGCTGGAAAAGCCCAAGTACGACGTCGAGGAATGCCAGTCGCGTGACATGACCTATGCGGCACCGCTGAAGGTGACGCTGCGGCTGATCGTGTTTGATGTCGATGAAAATACCGGCGCCAAGTCGGTGAAGGACATCAAGGAACAGGATGTCTTCATGGGTGACATGCCCCTGATGACCCCCAACGGCACTTTCATCGTCAATGGCACCGAGCGCGTCATCGTTTCCCAGATGCACCGTTCGCCCGGCGTCTTCTTCGACCATGACAAGGGCAAGACCCATTCTTCGGGCAAGCTCTTGTTTGCCTGCCGGATCATTCCCTATCGCGGCTCCTGGCTCGACTTCGAGTTTGACGCCAAGGATATCGTCTTTTCCCGCATTGACCGTCGCCGCAAACTGCCGGTGACGACGCTGCTTTATGCGCTGGGTCTTGATCAGGAAGGCATCATGGATGCCTACTACAATACCGTCGATTACAAGCTGGTGAAGAACAAGGGCTGGGTCACGCGTTTCTTCCCCGAACGTGTGCGTGGCACCCGTCCGACCTTTGACCTCGTCGATGCGGCGACCGGCGAAGTGATCTGCAAAGCGGGCGAGAAGATGACGCCCCGCATGGTCAAGAAACTGATCGAAGAGGGTAAGGTCACAGAGCTTCTGGTGCCCTTCGACACAATCCTTGGCCGTTTTGTCGCCAAGGACATCATCAACGAGGAAACCGGCGCGATCTATGTCGAGGCTGGCGACGAGCTGGCGCAAACCCTTGACAAGGAAGGCGAAGTTTCCGGCGGGTCGCTGAAGATGCTGCTCGACAATGGCATCACCACCATCCCGGTTCTCGACATCGACAACGTTAATGTCGGGCCCTATATCCGCAACACGATGGCGGCTGACAAGAACATGGGCCGCGACACGGCGCTGATGGATATCTACCGCGTCATGCGCCCGGGAGAGCCGCCGACCGTCGAGGCTGCAAGCCAGCTTTTTGACACGCTCTTCTTTGACAGCGAGCGTTATGACCTTTCGGCCGTTGGCCGGGTCAAGATGAATATGCGTCTTGATCTTGACGCCGAAGACACGATGCGCACCCTTCGCCGCGAGGATATCATCGCCTGCATCAAGGCGCTTGTCGAACTGCGCGACGGCAAGGGCGAGATTGACGATATCGACCACCTTGGTAACCGCCGGGTCCGCTCGGTCGGCGAGCTGATGGAAAACCAGTATCGCGTCGGTCTTTTGCGCATGGAACGCGCGATCAAGGAACGCATGTCCTCGGTCGAGATCGACACGGTCATGCCGCAGGATCTGATCAATGCCAAACCGGCCGCGGCCGCGGTGCGCGAATTCTTCGGTTCTTCGCAGCTTTCGCAATTCATGGACCAGACCAACCCGCTGTCGGAAGTAACCCACAAGCGGCGTCTTTCGGCCCTTGGCCCGGGCGGTCTGACCCGCGAGCGTGCAGGTTTTGAGGTGCGCGACGTTCACCCGACCCACTATGGCCGGATGTGCCCGATCGAGACGCCGGAAGGCCCGAATATCGGTCTGATCAACTCGCTCGCCACTTATGCGCGCGTCAACAAATACGGCTTTATCGAAACACCTTACCGCAAGGTGACCGACGGCAAGGTGACCGACAATGTGCAGTATATGTCGGCCACCGAAGAGATGCGCCATACGGTAGCCCAGGCAAACGCCGAACTGGACGAGGGCGGCAATTTCGTCACCGATCTGGTTTCGACCCGCCAGGGTGGCGAATATACGCTGGCACCGCGCAATCAGGTGGACCTGATTGACGTGTCGCCCAAGCAGCTTGTGTCTGTGGCCGCATCGCTCATCCCCTTCCTTGAAAATGACGACGCCAACCGCGCGCTCATGGGGTCGAACATGCAACGTCAGGCCGTGCCGCTGTTGCAGGCCGATGCGCCTTTCGTCGGCACCGGGATCGAGGCCGTGGTGGCCGAGGATTCGGGCGCTGCGATCATGGCGCGCCGTGGCGGGATCATCGACCAGGTCGATGCGACGCGTATCGTTGTGCGCGCCACCGAGGATCTCGAAATTGGCGATGCCGGGGTTGATATCTATCGGCTCCGCAAGTTCCAGCGTTCCAACCAGAATACCTGTATCAACCAGAAACCTCTGGTGAAGGTGGGTGACCGGGTTGCGAAGAACGAGGTGATCGCCGATGGCCCCTCCACCGATCTCGGTGAGTTGGCGCTTGGCAAGAACATCGTCGTGGCCTTCATGCCGTGGAATGGCTACAACTATGAAGACTCGATCCTGATCTCCGAACGTATCGTGCGCGACGACGTCTTCACCTCGATCCATATCGAGGAATATGAGGTCGCCGCCCGTGACACCAAGCTCGGGCCGGAAGAGATTACCCGCGACATCCCGAACGTTGGCGAGGAGGCGCTGCGCAACCTTGACGAGGCGGGCATCGTCTATATCGGCGCCGAAGTGGGGCCGGGCGAAATCCTTGTCGGCAAGATCACCCCGAAGGGCGAAAGCCCGATGACGCCGGAAGAAAAGCTTCTGCGCGCCATTTTCGGTGAAAAGGCCTCTGACGTTCGCGACACCTCGCTGCGCCTGCCGCCGGGAGATTTCGGCACGGTCGTCGAAGTGCGGGTCTTCAACCGCCACGGGGTGGACAAGGACGAACGCGCCTTGCAGATCGAGCGGGACGAGGTTGAACGTCTGGCCCGCGACCGCGACGACGAAATGGCCATTCTGGAGCGCAATATCTATGCGCGCCTGAAGTCGATGATCCTTGGCAGCACCGCCGTGAAGGGGCCGAAAGGCATCAAGCCGAACGCCCTGATCGACGAGGAGCTTCTGGAAAGCCTGTCGCGCGGCCAGTGGTGGCAGCTGGCTTTGGCCGACGAAAAGGCCGCCCAGAATGTCGAGGCGCTGAACGCCCAGTTCGACGCACAAAAGCGCACGCTGGAACTGCGTTTCGAAGACAAGGTGGAAAAGGTCCGTCGTGGCGACGATCTGCCCCCCGGCGTGATGAAAATGGTCAAGGTGTTCGTCGCGGTGAAGCGCAAGCTGCAGCCCGGCGACAAGATGGCCGGCCGTCACGGCAACAAGGGTGTCGTCTCCAAGGTTGTGCCGATGGAAGACATGCCTTTCCTTGCTGACGGTACCCCCGTCGACATGGTTCTGAACCCCTTGGGCGTGCCCAGCCGGATGAACGTCGGTCAGATCCTTGAAACCCATATGGGTTGGGCTGCCCGCAGCCTTGGTCTGAAGATCGACGACGCGCTGCAGGACTATCGCCGCAATGGCGACATGACCCCTGTGCGCGATGCGCTGCGTATCGGCTATGGCGACCAGGCCTATGAGGAAGCCTTTGCCGGGCTTGACGATCAGACCGCGCTGGAGCGGGCCGAGACCGTCAGGTATGGTGTGCCAATCGCGACACCGGTCTTTGACGGCGCCAAGGAGGCGGATGTCAATGACGCGCTGACCCGCGCGGGCTTTGACACTTCTGGCCAGTCCGACCTTTTCGATGGCCGCACCGGCGAGAAATTCGCCCGCAAGGTCACCGTGGGTGTGAAGTATCTTCTCAAGCTTCACCACCTGGTCGATGACAAGATCCATGCGCGTTCCACCGGGCCTTACAGCCTTGTCACGCAGCAACCTCTGGGCGGCAAGGCCCAGTTCGGTGGCCAGCGTTTCGGGGAGATGGAGGTCTGGGCACTGGAAGCCTATGGCGCGGCCTATACCTTGCAGGAAATGCTCACCGTCAAGTCGGACGATGTGGCAGGCCGGACCAAGGTCTACGAGTCGATCGTCAAGGGCGAGGACAATTTCGAAGCCGGCGTGCCGGAATCGTTCAATGTTCTTGTCAAGGAAGTACGGGGCCTAGGCCTCAACATGGAACTCCTGGACGCGGAGGGAGAGGAATAGACGGGCCGAGACCCGTCACCCCCCTTCCCCGCCCCCTTTCAAGGATTTGAAGATGAACCAGGAACTCAG
>JBARVM010000084.1:0-7344 GCA_049646265.1 Paracoccaceae bacterium | reverse complement strand
GTTTTTGCCGCTTATCTGGAATGCAGCGGCGCTGGCGGCAATGGCCTGGCTTTTTGGTCGGGCGATTGTTTCGGCCGGATTGGGTGGCCCCGTCGCCTATGGGTTGGCACTGGTGGCACCCTTTGCCTTGAACATGCCGGGCATGGCCTTTGTCGAGATGGAACATCTATTCCACGGGCTGGCGGCTCTGGTCCTTTTACTGCAACTGCGGCTTTTCCTGCAGGATGGTCGGATCAGCCCCTGGCTGGTAGCGGCTGTGATCATCGGGCCGATGTTTCGTTACGAGGCGCTGGCCCTATCGCTTTTGGCCGTCGCGCTGGTTGTCCGGCGCGGGCAGCTGCGGGCGGGGCTGTTGCTGGGGCTGGGGGCCTTGTCGCCCGTGGTGCTCTTCGGGCTGTTCCTGATGGGGCAGGGGCTTGACCCGTTGCCCAGTTCGATACTGGCCAAGATGGGGGTGTCGGGCCGAGGGTTCGACCCTTTCTACCGGATGATCTGGAACGGTTTCGTGCCAGGTGGCATTGCGGTTTACGCGGCCTTGTTGCTGGCTGTTTTGGCCTTTTTGACGATGGACAAAGCGGCGGCTCGGACAGACAAGCCGCTGTTGGGTCTTGTGCTGTTGGCTGCCGTCGCCCATCTGGCCTTTGGGCAGGTCGGCTGGCTGGCGCGCTATGAATTCTATGTGGTGATGCTGCTCGGGGTTGGGCTGATCCTGGCTTACAGGCATCTCGCCCGCCCGCTTCAGCTTTTAGTGCTGGTCGGCGCGCTGGGTGGGACGGCCTATTACGGCTGGGCGAATTGGGTGATCTACAACTGGAACAGCCGCGCCATCTATCTGCAACAGACACAGATGGCCCGTTTCGCCGCGACCTTGCCGGATGAACCTTTGGCTGCCAATGACATCGGCCGGGTGTCATGGGCGCTTAGTCCTTATGTTCTGGATCTCTGGGGGCTTGCCTCGCCTGAGGCGCGGCATCTGCGCGTCACGGCACCTGGCAGCCAGCCGCCGGTCGGCTGGGCCGCTCAGCTGACGGCCGCCAAACAGGTGCGATACGCGATGATTTATGATGCCTGGATCGAGCGGGGCATCGGCCCCGACTGGATCAAGGTGGCGGAGCTGGTGACGCTTAGACCGCGTGGGGCAGTGGGGGATTACCGTGTGGCGTTCTATGCGACGGACCCGGCCTTTGCCCCGGCCCTCCGCGCCGCCTTGCAGGCGTTTGCGCCGTCGCTGCCGCCGGATGCAGAGCTGACGCTGATGGGGTCGGGCGGCTGAGGCGCCGGGCTCAAAGAGATGATGCCCCCGGGGACGGCGGGCCAAGAGATGGACGAAGGAAGGCATAGGATGACGGACGCAGTTAAGGAATGGCGCAACCTGATCGGCAAGGAAACCAAGGGCAAGACGCCCGAGGATATGGTCTGGAACACGCTCGAAGGTATTCCGGTCAAGCCGCTATACACTGCCGAGGATACTGCCGCGTTGCCGCATATGGGCAGCCTGCCGGGCCTTGCGCCCTTTACCCGTGGTGTCCGTGCCAGCATGTATGCCGGACGGCCATGGACAATCCGCCAATATGCCGGTTTTTCCACCGCCGAGGAATCCAACGCCTTTTACCGCAAGAACCTTGCCGCCGGGCAACAGGGTGTTTCGGTGGCCTTCGATCTGGCCACCCACCGGGGCTATGACAGCGATCATCCGCGCGTGGTGGGCGATGTCGGCAAGGCCGGGGTGGCCATCGACAGCGTCGAGGATATGAAAATCCTTTTCGACGGCATCCCGCTCGACAAAGTCTCCGTCTCGATGACGATGAACGGCGCTGTCATTCCCGTGCTCGCCTCCTTCATCGTCGCAGGCGAAGAACAGGGCGTGGATCGCAGCCTTCTGTCCGGCACGATCCAGAACGACATCCTTAAGGAATTCATGGTGCGCAACACCTATGTCTATCCGCCCGAACCCTCGATGAGGATCGTCGCCGATATCATTGAATATACGGCGAAAGAAATGCCCAAGTTCAATTCGATCAGCATCAGCGGCTACCATATGCAAGAAGCCGGGGCCAATCTGGTGCAGGAGCTGGGTTTTACCCTTGCGGACGGGCGTGAATATGTGAAGACCGCGATCGAGCGCGGCATGGATGTGGATGATTTTGCCGGGCGGCTCTCGTTCTTCTTCGCCATCGGTATGAATTTCTTCATGGAAGCGGCAAAACTTCGGGCGGCGCGCATGCTGTGGCACCGGATCATGACGGAATTCGGCGCGAAGAAACCGGGCAGCCTTATGCTGCGCACGCATTGTCAGACCTCGGGTGTCAGCCTGCAGGAAAAGGATCCCTACAACAACGTCATCCGCACCGCCTACGAGGCGATGAGCGCGGTTCTCGGCGGTACGCAGTCGCTCCATACCAATGCGCTTGACGAGGCGATGGCCCTGCCGACCGAATTTTCGGCGCGCATTGCCCGGAACACCCAGTTGATCCTTCAGGAGGAGACCGGCATCACCAATGTCGTAGATCCCTTGGCCGGATCCTATTATGTGGAAAGCCTGACAGCGGAACTGGCCGAACAGGCCTGGGCGCTGATTGAAGAGGTCGAGGCGATGGGGGGCATGACCAAGGCCGTGGCCTCCGGCATGCCGAAATTGAGGATCGAGGAAAGTGCCGCGCGGCGTCAGGCGATGATCGACCGGGGGGACGAGGTGGTTGTGGGGGTCAACAAATACAAACCCACCCGCGAAGATCACGTCGATATTCTGGACGTTGACAATATGGCCGTCCGCGAGGCTCAGGTCGCGCGTCTGGCCGGGATACGTGCCCGCCGCGATACGGCCGCCTGCGACGCCGCCCTGGCAGAGCTGGAACGGCGCGCACGCGACGGTGGCAACCTGCTGGAGGCGGCCGTCGCCGCCGCCCGTGCCCGCGCCAGTGTAGGAGAAATCAGCATGGCAATGGAAAAGATATTCGGTCGGCACCGGGCCGAGGTTAAGACCCTGGCTGGTGTCTATGGCAGCGCCTATGAGGGGGACGAAGGTTTCGCCGCCATCCAGAAAGAGGTCGAAGCCTTTGCCGAGGCCGAGGGTCGCCGCCCGCGGATGCTGGTGGTCAAGATGGGCCAGGATGGGCATGACCGGGGCGCCAAGGTCATCGCGACGGCCTTTGCTGATATCGGTTTCGATGTGGATGTGGGTCCGCTGTTCCAGACGCCGGAAGAGGCGGCGCAGGATGCGATCGACAATGATGTGCATGTGGTTGGCATCTCTTCCCAGGCGGCAGGGCACAAGACACTGGCCCCCAAGTTGGTCGAGGCGTTGAAAGCGGCCGGGGCGGGCGAGATCATCGTCATCTGCGGCGGCGTCATTCCCCAACAGGACTACGATTTCCTGAAAAAGGCCGGGGTCAAGGCGATCTTCGGCCCGGGCACCAATATTCCCTTGGCCGCCACGGAAATCCTGTCCTTGATCCGCGCGGCCGGGCGCTGAAGCGCGCCTGCCGGAAAAGCCGGAAAGAGATGATGTCTGAGGGGCGGAAATAGTTCGCCCACACGCTCCGAAATTCTTGCTAATCTTTCCCCATGCCAGCGCCTTGCCCAAGGCGCCCGCAACAGGGAGGATAAGAATGCAAGGCCGGATGATGACAGAGGCTTTGACGGTAAGTTCGCTGATTGATCATGCCGGCCGCTATCATGGCGACACCGATGTGATCTCGGTCGAGACCGCGGGCGGGATTGAGCGGACCAGTTGGGCCGCGGTGCGGCGAAACGCAGTGCTGCTCGCCTCGGCCCTGGAACGGTTCGGGGTGGCGCGGGGCCAGCGTGTGGCAACGCTGGCCTGGAACAACCGCCGCCATCTGGAGATCTATTTCGGCGTCGCCGGGGCAGGCATGGTCTGCCATACGATCAACCCCCGCCTTTTTCCCGAACAGTTGCGCTATATCATCGACCATGCCGAGGATCAGATCCTGTTTTTCGACAAGAGTTTCCTGCCGCTGGTCGCCGCCATTGCGGGGCAGGCACCCAGTCTGCGCGCGCTGGTCTGCCTTGGCCCCCCGGACGCTGAGGCGGCGGGCCAGATCGACGGGTTGATATTTTACGACGATTTCCTGAAGACGGGTGAGGAGGCCTATGTCTGGCCCGCGCTCGATGAAAATGCCGCCTGCAGCCTTTGCTATACCTCCGGCACGACTGGTCATCCCAAGGGGGTTCTTTATAGCCACCGCAGCACCGTCCTTCATGCGCTTGGTGCCAATCAGCCGGACGCTTTCAACCTGTCGGCCCGCGATACGGTCATGCCTGTCGTGCCGATGTTTCATGTCAGCGCCTGGGGCGTGCCCTATATTGCCGCGCTGGTCGGGGCGCGGCTTGTCCTGCCGGGGCCGGGGCTTGACGGGGCAAGCCTTGCCACGCTGATCGATGCAGAGCAGGTGACGGTCGCGCTGGGCGTACCGACGATCTGGCAGGGGCTTCTGGCGGCGCTGGAGGCCAAGGGCAGCACCGCCGCCAGCCTGCAGCGGACCGTGGTCGGGGGGGCTGCCCTGCCGCCCTCGATGATCGCGGCCTTTCGTGACCGATACGGGGTGGAGTTGATCCACGCCTGGGGCATGACGGAAACCAGCCCTATGGGCACCTGCAATCAGCTTTTGGGCAAACATCTGGCGCTGGAGGCAGAGGCACAGGCGCAGTTGCGCCTTTGTCAGGGCCGGCCACCCTATGGGGTGGAGCTGCGCATCCTTGACGATGCGGGCGCGCCCTTGCCACATGACGGGCAGGCGACCGGCAATCTGCAGATCCGCGGCCATTGGATTGTCGAGAGCTATTTCGGCACCGACACCAGCGCCCTGACCAAGGATGGCTGGTTTGACACGGGCGACATCGCCTCGCTCGACGCTGACGGCTATATGACCATCCGCGACCGGGCCAAGGATATCATCAAATCCGGTGGCGAATGGATTTCAACGGTCGATCTGGAAAATATCGCCCTGTCGCATCCCGGTGTTGCCAATGCGGCCGCCATCGCGGCGCGGCACGAGAAATGGGACGAAAGGCCAGTGCTGGTTGCCGTCAGGGCGGCGGGGGCCGAGGTGAGCGAGGCAGAGCTTTTGGCCTTTTACCGGGGCAAGATCGCCAGCTGGCAGGTGCCTGACCGGGTGGTCTTTGTCGACAGCCTGCCCATTGGCGGGACCGGCAAGATCCTCAAGGCCAAGCTGCGCGAGGCCTATGGCGATATCTTGCTGGCGCCCGCCGGATAGGTCGCCCCTATGTAGCGGTCTGCAGCCGCGCGGCGGAGCGCAGGACGCTATAGCCGATGATCGCCGAAATGGCAGAGCCGACGATCACGCCAAGCCGCACGCCATTCATCATCGCCGGGTCGCCAAAGCTGAGCCCGCCGATGAAGAGCGACATGGTAAAGCCAATCCCGGCAAGGCAGGACAGGCCATAGACATGACGAAAGGTCACCAGATCGGGCAGACGCGCGAGGCCAGAGCGGACCACAAGCCAGGTCATGCCAAAGACGCCGACCTGCTTGCCGATGATCAGACCCGCCGCAATACCGAGGGGCAGGGGGGCCAAAAGATCGGCGGGCGTCAGGCCCACCAGCACCACGCCGGCATTGGCAAAGGCAAAGATCGGCAGGATCAGGAAATTCACATAAGGGGTCAGCGCATCTTCCATCGCATGCAGGGGCGATTTACCGAACCGGTCGGTCAGCGGCACGAAAAAGGCGGTGACCACCCCGGCGATTGTTGCATGAACTCCGGATTTCAGCACCAGTACCCACAGGACGACCCCCAGCAGCACAATGGGTGCGGTACGGTGCGTGCCGCGCAGGTTCAGGATGATCAGCCCGACCAGCGGGATCAGCGCCAGAACCAGATAGGTCAGATGCAGTTCGGCCGTGTAAAAAATCGCGATGATCAGGATCGCGCCCAGATCGTCCAAAATCGCCAGAGACAAAAGAAAGATCTTCAGCGCGCCGGGCAGGCTGCGCCCCAGAAGCGCAAGAACCCCGACGGCAAAGGCAATATCGGTCGCAGCCGGTATCGCCCAGCCGCCCCGCGCCACCGGATCGCTGAAGTTGAAGGCCAGATAGACCAGCGCGGGCACCACCATCCCCCCCAGCGCCGCAAGGCCCGGCAACATCAGATCGGCAGGCCGCTTCAGCTTGCCTTCGCGCATTTCACGCTTCAGCTCCAGCCCGACGAGAAAGAAGAATATCGCCATCAACCCGTCATTGATCCACAATATCAATGGTTTGGAGAGGCCTTCTCCATCCAGAAGGATGGAGAACTTCAGGGCCAGTACCTCATGGTAGGTATTACTCAGCGATGAATTGGCCACCAGAAGTGCGGCCAATGTCACCAGCATCAAAAGCACCCCGCCCGCAGCATCATGGTGAAGGAGACGGGTAAGGGTTTTCATCATGGTTCTCTGGTCCTGCTTTTGATCGGGTCTGTCCCTAACTGGGGCCGCAAGTATCCGCTTTCAACCCGTCATGGGGCCAGCGGCGACCGGGGCTGGCATTTTCACAACAGCCCGGTGGAGCGCGCATCACACCCCTCGGCGCGGGAAATTTTGCGCTTGCCGCTACGGGCGGTCTTTACCTTGGCCGGGCGGAGATTATGGTGCGGCTCAAGGAAGGGGCCGCAGAATGACATCCAACCGGCCGGTCGTCGGCATTATCGGCAATTTCTACCTGATAGAGGACTATCCGGTCCATGCCAGCGGGCTGATCAATTCCGAGGCGGTTGCCTCGGTGGCGGGCTGCCTGCCGGTGCTGATACCGTCAGATCCGCGCCTTGTCACGGTAGAGGAACTTCTGGCGACTTGCGACGGGTTTCTCCTGACCGGCGGCCGCCCCAACGTCCACCCCGAGGAGTATGGCGAGGCAGAGACCGAGGCGCATGGCAGTTTTGACCGGGCGCGCGACAGGGTGACCCTGCCGCTGATCCGTGCCGCGGTGGAACGGGGACAGCCCTTTCTTGGCATCTGCCGGGGCTTTCAAGAGGTCAATGTGGCGCTGGGCGGCTCTCTACACCCGGAAATTCGCGAACTGCCGGGCCGGATGAACCACCGTATGCCGCCAGACGGCACGATCGAGGATAAATTTGCCCTGCGCCACAAGGTAAGTTTTTCCGCCGATGGCCCCTTTGCCGGGCTTCTGGGCAAGGCAGAGGCGATGACCAACAGTCTGCATGGTCAGGGTATCAAAGAGGTCGGGCAAAATGTGATCATCGACGGCTGGGCCGAGGATGGCACGCCAGAGGCGCTATATGTGGCGCAGGCGCCCGGTTTTACCCTGTCGGTGCAATGGCATCCGGAATGGAATGCGGCCAGCGATGCGGTTTCCCGGCCGCT
>JBARVM010000083.1:0-3570 GCA_049646265.1 Paracoccaceae bacterium | reverse complement strand
GAATAGTACCAATAGCCACCACCTGCCAGAACCGCGATCACCAATGCGATTACGACATTCTTGTTCATTCGTATGATCCTTCCCAATAGACGCGCATTCTTACCCAAGTGCTCTTGATGCGCTGCGGGCTCTCCTATGACAGAAATCTTCAAGGAAGCAAAGCAATTTAGGCGGGAATGACGCTGTAAATACCGGTTGAAACCTGCCCCCGGCATGTCTATTTTCCGCGCAGAAGCGTCGAAACCACAAAAGGAGTAACACCATAGCCCGCAGACCTCACAACGCCCCGCCGCAGCGCGACACTGGCCCACGTGTCAATGACCGCATCCGCGCGCCGGAAATTCGTCTTATCGGTGCCGACGGCGAGAATGTCGGGGTTGTGACGCCGGCCCGCGCCATGGCAATGGCGGATGAGGCCGGACTGGATCTGGTGGAAATCTCGCCAAACGCCGAACCTCCGGTCTGCAAGATCATGGATTTCGGCAAATATAAATATGAGACGCAGAAACGCGAAGCCGAAGCGCGCAAAAAGCAGAAGATCATCGAAATCAAAGAGATAAAGTTCCGTCCGGGGACCGATACGCACGATTACGATGTCAAGATGCGGTCGGTGATGAAGTTTCTGGACGAGGGCGACAAGGTGAAAATCACCCTGCGGTTCCGTGGCCGGGAAATGGCCCACCAGGAACTGGGGTTGGAGTTGTTGAACCGTGTAGCCGACGATGTGGGCGAGGCCGGCAAGGTCGAGCAGATGCCGCGTCTGGAAGGCCGCCAGATGGTGATGATGATTTCGCCCAAGTAAGCCGGGCAGAAAATCCGTGCGAATGGCCCCTTCGGGGGCCTTTCCTTTGTCTGGTGCCCGGTTCTTTAGTCTGGTGCCCGGCGACATGGCGGATCAAGATGGGTGCACGTGGCCCATGGGTCCGCCCGCAACAGCCAGGATGAACCGATGCTTTCCTATCAGCATGCCTATCACGCCGGGAATCTGGCCGATGTGCACAAACATGCGCTTTTGGCCCATATGCTGGCCTATCTGACCGCCAAGCCGAAACCGCTGAGTTATCTTGAAACCCATGCCGGGCGCGGGCTTTATTCCCTGTCCGGGCCAGAGGCGCAAAAGACCGGCGAGGCGGCAGCGGGCATTGAACTGGCCGACCGGCGTGGCTGGTTTGGCGTTGATCACCCCTATCGCACGGCGCTGGACCATGTCCGCGCGCAGGAGGGGGCCGATGCCTATCCCGGCTCGCCGGTGATCGCCGGGCTTGCGCTGCGGCCAGAGGACCGGGCCGTGGTGGCGGAGCTGCATCCGCAGGAATTTGCGGCGCTTTCTGCGGCGCTTTTGCCCTACCCGATCAGCGCCCGCCAGACCGACGGCCTGGCCATGGCGCGCGCGCTGACGCCGCCGGACCCGCGGCGGGGGCTGATGCTGATCGACCCATCCTATGAGGTCAAGGCAGAGTATGAGACCGTGCCGAAGGCGGTAGCGGACATTCATCGCAAGTGGAATGTGGGGGTGATCGTTCTGTGGTATCCGATCCTGACCGACCGGCGCCATCTGCCGATGCTGGCGCTGCTAGAGGCGCTGAAGGCCCCGAAAAGCCTGCGGCACGAGGTGACATTTCCCCCGGCCAAGGAGGGGCATGGCATGTGCGGCTCTGGGCTTTTTATCCTCAACCCGCCCTACGGGACCGAGGAAGAGGCACGGCGGCTCAGCCGCCTTTACGCCACACTTTAGCTTTGCCAGACAGCAAGAAGGCGGCCCCCCGGTAAGGGAGCCGCCTAAGGATCGCGCGGGGCGCGCGTGCTGGGTCTATTTCAGGAGTTCGGTGATCCGGCGCACGCTGGCGCGGCGGTTTTGCCGTTCCTCGCCCTCGGTCTGGATCTTCAGGAACTCTTCGCCATAGCCCTGCACCACCATATTTTCGGTCGGGACACCAAAATATTCGTTCAGCGCCAGCGCCACCGATTCCGCCCGCCGGTCTGACAGGGCGAGGTTATAGGCAGCGCTGCCGACCGCGTCTGTGTGACCCTCGATCAGGAAGACCTCTCTGGGGTTCTTTTCGACCATGGAATGGATCAGCTTGCCCAGGCGCGCCAGCGATTTGGCCTGATCGGGGCGGATGGCGGCCGATCCGGTTTCAAAGGTGATCGCGTCAAGGTCGATAACCGGGACAAAGGCGCGCACTTCGGCGATCGAACGGATCTGCGCCAGAGAGAAATGCCGGCCCACACTGGCCTCTTCGGCCAAGGCTGCGCGCAGATCATCCTCGCTGGAGCTGCCGGTCACTTCGGGCAGATAGCGCGGTTGCGGCAGGCGCGAGACGACGACCGGTTCATAGGTGCCGATATCGTCGATCAGCAGGGTTTCACGGCCGCGCGTATCGATATGCACACGGCGCAGCACGCGCATTTCGGCGTCGCGGATCGTGACGATACGGGTGCCATCGGCGCGCGTCACCGTGGTACGGGTGGAGCCGTCGCGGAAGGTTTCGGTCAGCACCTTGGAGCCGGGCTGGCGCAGCAGCGCATCATCATCCTTGATGACGGTGTAATTGCCATTGCGGCTGACAACGACGCGGTCGCCGGAATTCATCTCGACCTTGCGGTTGTTCGAGATGATGGCGCCGACCACCATGGCACCCATGCCAAGGATGGCCAGTTTTTCAAAGTCCGACAGGCCCTTCTTGCGCTTTTTCACCTTTGCGGCACCGGCGGTGGCGGCAAGGGATTGGGCGGTTGCGGCCTGATTGACCTTGTTGCCGAAATCTTCGGAGGAGGAGCGGACGGTATCGTCGGTGACCAGCTCTTCGGTAACCTGCGCGATGGCCTCTTCGGCCACTTCGACATCGGCCGGGGCTGCCGCCTCCCCCTCTGCCGGGGTGGCCAGGAGCGTCGCGGCCTCTGCCACCGGGGCTTCGCCGGTTTCAGCGGCGGGCTGTTCGGGCAGCGGCGGGACAACTTCGGTCGAGGGGATGATACCTTCGGCGGCCAGTTCCGCAGCGACTTCGGCCACGCCCGGGGCAACGGCGGGGGCCGCGGTTTCCTCGGCGGTGGCGGGGGCCGGTTCGGTGGTGTCCTCTGCCGTGGCGGTTTCTTCAGAGGCGGCGGGTTCCTCGGTTACTGCAGTCTCTTCGGTCGCGGCCTCTTCGGTCGCGGCGGGGTCTTCTGCGGCGGCCTCCTCCTCGGCAGCGAGGGCCTTGGCCAGATCATCCTCGGAAGGCAGATCGGCATCCTCGGTCATGACTTCGGCTTCGGTTGTGGCTTCAGGTTCGGCGGTGGTTTCCGCCGCGACTTCGGGTTCAGCCGTAGCTTCGGGCTCGGCCGTCGTTTCAGCCGTGGCTTCGGGGGCTGCTTCAGCCTCGGCGCTGGCGGCTTCCTCTTCGGCGAGGGCCTTGGCCAGATCATCCTCGGACGGAGTTTCTTCTGTCACGGTCTCGGCCTGCTCTGCGGCGGCCTGTTCCGCAGCAGCTTGTTCCGCAGCAGCTTGTTCAGCGGCAGCCTGCTCGGCAGCGGCTTGCTCGGCAGCGGCTTGTTCGGCGGCAGCTTGCTCGGCAGCGGCCTGTTCTGCAG
>JBARVM010000082.1:0-4323 GCA_049646265.1 Paracoccaceae bacterium | reverse complement strand
CAAGAGGCGTTGGAAACCACGATGTCGCTTGCCGTCAAGGTGCCGTGGTTGATGCCATAGACGATGGTCTTGTCCACGCCCTTTGCCGGGGCCGAGATCAGCACCCGCTTTGCGCCGGTGGAAAGATGCGCCGCGCAATCTTCCTTCGAGCGAAAGATGCCGGTACATTCGAGAATGATGTCAATCTTTGTCCACGGTAGGTCTGCCGGGTCGCGGATGGCCGTGACAGCGATAGGCCCGTAGCCCACATCTATTGTCGTGTCGGTCGTGCTAATGGGCTTGGGAAATCGGCCATGCACACTGTCGAACCGCAGCAGATGCGCGTTGCTTTCGACCGGACCAAGGTCATTGATCGCCACGACCCTGATGTCGGTGCGACCGGATTCGACGATGGCGCGCAGGATGTTTCGGCCAATGCGGCCAAATCCGTTTATTGCGACTGAAATACTCATGGGTGCCCCGATCCTTGCGATGCGCCCAACCTAACATGGAAATGTTAGCGCCACCATAAGTTCTTGAGGCCGAAGACGACGGGAGACAAGCCTCTTATCGCCAAAAGGCAAGCCAGTCGGCCAGATCGGCAATCTTGCGCGCAAGAAAGAGGATATTCACCCCGCCGGTCGCAACCGCGTCAAGTAGCCCTGCCGCCACAACAAGGGCGGCAAGAACCAAGGCGATGCGGTTGGTCAAATCAGCGCTCTGCGGATCAGATCAAGCGGCCCATCGCACCGGCCACGTCGGCCATGCGGCAGGAAAAGCCCCATTCATTGTCATACCAGGCCAGAACCCGCACCGTGCGGCCGCCGACGACCTTGGTCTGGTCAGGCGCGAAGATGGAGCTGTAGGTCGTATGGTTGAAGTCGATCGAAACCTTGGGTTCCGGATCATAGGCCATGACCATGCCCATATAACCGTTTGCAGCCTCACGGACGACTTCGTTGACGTCGGCGACGGTGACATCCTTGCTGGCCAAAAAGGTCAGATCGACGGCAGAGACATTGGGGGTGGGCACGCGCATGGCGGTGCCGTCCAGCTTGCCGGCAAGTTCCGGCAACACTTCGCCAAGCGCCTTGGCCGCACCGGTCGAGGTGGGGATCATGGCCATGGCGGCCGCACGGGCGCGGTAAAGATCGCTGTGGCGGCGGTCCAGCGTCGGCTGGTCGCCGGTATAGGAATGGATCGTTGTCATGATGCCGCTTTCGATACCGATCGCGTCATTCAGCACCTTGGCCAACGGTGCCAGGCAGTTGGTGGTGCAAGAACCGTTCGAGACGATCTTATGATCCGAAATCAGCTGGCGATGATTGACGCCGTAAACGATGGTTTTGTCCACCCGCTTGGCTGGGGCAGAGATCAGAACCCGCTTGGCGCCGCGCTTGAGGTGGATGGCAGCCTTTTCGCCGTCATTGAACTTGCCGGTACATTCCAGAACGACATCGACGCCTTCCCAGTTCAGCTCTTCGGGGTTGTAGGTCGACATGACCTCGATCGGGCCATTGCCAAGATCCAGGGTGGAACCGGCAACCTTGACTGTGCCGCCAAAGCGGCCGTGGACGGAATCATATTTGAGCAGGTGGGCGTTGGTCTCGATCGGGCCAGTAGCATTGATCCGCACGACCTGAACATCATTACGCGCGGCCTCGGCGATATGGGCCAGCGTGCAGCGGCCGATGCGGCCAAATCCGTTAATGCCTACGGTGACGGTCATCCAAACTCTCCTGTCAAACCAGAGCCGGCCAGAGGTCGCGGCTTATTTTTCAATAGCAAAGAGCGTCGCACGAGAAAACACGATATTTCAATATGTTAGCGGAAACAGTACCCTGTTAGCGAAAACAGCGCGGCTAATAGCCTGCGAATTCCGGCACTGTCGCCAGAGCTGCGCCTGTTTGCCTTTGCCGGTCATTGCGCTAGGTTGCGACGTAATCGGGGGCCGGTGAAAGGAAAAAATCGGGCATGAGCGGGCTTTTGGCGCTGTTGGATGATGTTGCAGCGATAGCCAAGGTTGCGGCGGCCTCGATCGACGATGTGGCGTCGCAGGCGGTCAAGGCAGGCGCCAAGGCGGCCGGCGCGGTGATCGACGATGCGGCAGTAACACCGAAATATGTGCATGGCTTCGAGGCGGATCGCGAACTGCCGATCATCTGGAGGATCGCCCGCGGTTCGCTTTTCAACAAGCTTGTCATCCTGTTGCCTGCCGCACTTTTTCTGTCCAGCTTCGCACCCTGGGCGATCATGCCACTTTTGATGATCGGCGGACTTTATCTCTGTTTTGAGGGGGCGGAGAAGGTTTTTCATCATTTCTGGCACGAAGCGCATCCAGAAGTTCCGCTGGATGAGGAGGTGGCGGAGGCCGCGCATCTGGAGGCTGAGAAGATCGCCGGGGCAATCAAGACCGACTTTATCCTGTCGGCAGAGATCATGACGATCATTCTGGCGGCAACGCCCGAGTCATCCTTTTGGGGGGAGGCGGCGACCCTGGCCTTTGCCGGCATCGGCATTACCGCCCTTGTCTATGGCGGGGTAGCGCTGATCGTCAAAGCCGATGATGTCGGTCTCTTCCTGGCCAAAAAGGCACGGACCGGGCCGGTGCGTGGGCTGGGCCGGGCGATCGTGCGCGGCATGCCGCGGTTCCTGACGGCGCTGAGCGTGGTGGGTACGGCTGCTATGATCTGGGTGGGCGGTTCGATCGTCGTGCATGGTCTGGGCGGGTTCGGGCTGCATGGGCCAGAACATTTGATCGAAAGCTGGGCGCATGCGGCCAGTGATGCTGTGCCGCCCTCGCTGACCGGGCTGGTTGGTTGGGCCGTGACGGCCTTTTGCGACGGGGTGTTGGGACTGGTGCTGGGGTTGGCGCTGATCCCCCTGGCCGCGCGGCTCTTCACGCCGCTTTGGCGCGGGCTGACCGGTCTATTGCCGCGACAGTTCTCTGGAACCGACTGATCCGGTTGAGCGCCTGCGACGCGCGACATCTCTCAGCGCCCCTGACCCGGTGGGGCAGGGACACTTCGAACCTGTCTTACACTCGGGCCTGTCTTACAGCAGGGCTTTGACCTTGGCCGCGACCGCCTCTGCGGTGATGCCGAACTCTTGATAAAGCCGGTCTGCAGGCGCGGAGGCGCCGAAACTGTTCATGCCGACAAAACCTGCCTTGGCCTCGCGGCCGCGTTCGCCCAAAAGCCAACGGTCCCAGGGTTGGCGCACGGCAGCCTCTACCGCGACGCGGACCGGACCGGCGGGCAGGACACGTTTGCGATAAGCCTCTGACTGAGCGGCGAAAAGTTCCATGGAGGGCATGGAGACGACGCGGGTGCCAATCGATTCAGCCTGCAAGAGATCGCGGGCCTTCATGGCTATTTCCACCTCTGACCCGGTGGCCATCAGGATCGCCTGGCGTTTGCCGGTGGCTTCGGCCAGGACATAGGCGCCCTGTGCCGTAAGGTTGCGCTCCGTGTGGCTGGTGCGCAGGGTCGGCAGGTTCTGGCGTGAAAGGGCCAGGACCGAAGGCGTCTTGTCGGCGGTCAGCGCCAGTTCCCATGCTTCGGCGGTTTCCACGAGGTCTGCGGGGCGGAAGGTCCAGGTGTTGGGGGTTGCCCGGCAGATTGCCAGATGTTCGACCGGCTGGTGAGTGGGCCCATCCTCGCCAAGGCCGATGGAATCGTGGGTCATTACATAGACTGCTGGAACCCCCATCAGCGCTGACAGGCGCATGGCGCCGCGGGCGTAATCGGTGAAACACATGAATGTACCGCCATAGGCGCGGACACCCCCATGCAGCGCCATGCCGTTCATCGCAGCCGCCATCCCATGTTCGCGGATGCCGTAATGGACATGGCGTCCCTTGCGGTTCTCGGGGGTAAAGACACCAAGATCCGCGGTCTTTGTCAGGTTGGAGCCGGTCAGGTCGGCGGAGCCGCCAATGGTTTCCGGCATGACCGGATTGACCGCCGCCAGCACCATTTCAGAGGCTTTGCGGGTCGCTACCTTGGTCAGGTTCTCGCTTGCGGCCTTTTTCACCGCGCGAATGGCGGCGGCGAGCCTTTTCGGGGCTGCGCCGGACATCTGGCGGCTGAATTCGGCCTGTCTGGCCGGTGAGTGGGAGGCCAGACGCGCCTCCCAGGCAGCGCGGGCCGTCGCGCCCCTGGCACCAATAGCGCGCCAGGCCTTCTGGATGTCGGCGGGCACCACGAATGCCTCATGCTCCCAGCCGTAGATCGCCTTGGTCGCCTTGATCTGGTCGGGGCCAAGGGGCGAGCCATGGGCGCCGGCGGTATCCTGCTTTTTCGGGCTGCCGAAACCGATATGGGTCTTGCAATCGACAAGAAC